>JBBQFW010000127.1:0-10572 GCA_038322445.1 Gemmatimonadales bacterium | reverse complement strand
ATCTCCTGGCTGGAAGAGACGATTGGCGCGATCACCGCGCTCGCGGATGAGGGATGCAGCGAGCGTGAGATTCAGCGTCGGGTGCTGGGTCGCGAGCCGTTCGTGGGATGGGTGAGCCGCGGCGAGTATTCGAAGCGGGCGTTGGTGCACTCGGTGCTGCGTGAGAACTCAACGACCGTCGTTCCCGCGAAAGCGGGAATCCATGTTTGAACCAAACCCGGAAATGGATTCCCGCGTTCGCGGGAATGACGGGTAGCAGGATCAGGACTTCTTGGTGTCCGCCGTTGGGCCGTACATCTCGGGCACCTTCTCGCCGAGGATGCGAAGGTAGACACCCAGCTGGGCGCGATGGTGGACGAGGTGGTTCAGCACCGACCAGCGGAGCGACTGATAGCGCGACTTCGTGAACACCAGCTCGTCGGCCGCCTTGAAATGCCAGTCCTCGGCCCACTGCGCGTCGGTCATCTTTGCGATGGCGTCGCGACCGAGCTTCGCATTCTTGTCGAACTCCGCGAGGAGCTTGGCCGTCTTCTCGGTGCTATAGGCGCCACGGGGCCCGCCTTTCGGCGCGATATCGAGCTCGGGCTTGTCCGTGACCATCACGACCCACGCGGGCATCATCGAAACGAGCTGCGTGAGGTGTGCGAGGGAGAAGGCCTTCTCGTGGGGTTTCCAGTCGCCCTTGTCGCCGTCGTCCGGCACGCGCTCCAGCACGGTGCGCGTGACGGCGATCTCATTGTCGTACTCAGGCAGGACGAGATCGGTGATGGACATTCCTGGCTCCCGGGTTGGTCTGTCGTTGTGCGTTGGGTCGTCATTCCCGCGTGCGCGGGGATGACGAACGAGTTCGTTTTGCAGCGCCGTCCGCTAGCGGTGCATCGGGAGCTTCGCGTCGGTGTCGGACGGCTCGTGGGGCGCGCCATTGGCCTTGGCGAACTCGTCCCGCAGGGCCTGCATGTTTGATTCCCGCTTGTCCAGCAGGCGCTTGAGCGGGCGTCTTGCGTGGCGTGCGTGCACGTACGCCGTGACGAGCGGGAGCGCGACCGTGTTGTCGAGATAGCAGACGACCGCATCGGGCAAGCGCTCGGGGTCGATCTTTCCCCAGCTCACCGCTTCGGCGGGCGTGGCGCCGCTCAGGCCGCCGGTGTCAGGGCGGGCGTCGGTGATCTGGAGGAAGTAGTCGTGCCCCTTTTCGTCGATGCCGAGCACTTCCTGGATCTGCGGTTCGGTCTGGAGCGCGAAGTTCTTCGGGCTGCCGCCGCCACAGATGAAGATCGCGCTCTTTCCGCCGCCGCGCTTTGCACCGAGGACGATCGACGCCGTCTCGTTCACGTCGGAGTTCGGGTCGATGACGCACTTGTTTCCCTCGAGCGCCAGCGCGGCGATGTTCATGCCGATTGACGAGTCTCCGGGGGATGAGGTGTAAATCGGCACGCCGCACTCGTAGGCGACGCCGAGCAGCGACTTGTTGCCGATGCCGAGTGCCTTCTCGCGTTCGCGGATGTACTGGCCGCAGAGCGCGTGGAACTCGGCGCTGCTCATGGCGCGCTGGAATTCGGGACCCTGCACGATCTTCCGGAAGAACGCGTCGGTGCTGAGGAGGACGTCGTAGTCGAAGAAGATGTCGTAGATGCGGACGATGCCTTCTTCGCGGAGCAGCGTGTCACTCGCCTGCGCGGTGCCGCGATGCATGGAGAGGCCGAGCCCGAAGTGCGCGTCGTGGTAGAGGTTCGCGCCGGTGGAGATGATCCAGTCGACGAAGCCTGACTCGATGAGCGGGATCAGCGCGGCCATGCCGAGTCCCGCGGGCGTGAGCGCTCCGGTGAGCGTCATGCCGACGGTGACGTCGGGCTCCAGCATTTTCTGCGTGTACAGCTGGCACGCCTCGCGAAGACGCGCGCCGTTGTAGGCGAGGAAGGTACCGTCGATCAGGTCGGCCGCCGTCTCCGTTCCGTCGATGCGCTTTGGCGCGATGCGTCCACCCTGCAGGAACTTCGACGTCTCGTGCGCGGTGTGCTGTTCGCCCTTGTGCTCGCGCTGCTCCGCGGCGCGCTTCTGTTCGCCCTTGTTGCCCGCGGCCGATGCCTTTGACTTGCCAGCGCCGTGACGACTCGCCTTGAATCCGCCGCGCTCGCGGCCGTCGTCGTCGTGGTGTGACTTGCCGCCCGAGCTCTTCTTGCTTGCCATGAATGTCGTGAGTGCGTGTTATCGCGAGTTGACGGCGTTGTATGCGTCGATCACCGCGTGCGCCGCTTCCGCGGGGTCGTCCGTGAGCAACATCAGGTCCATGTCGCCCGCAGAGATCTTCCGCTCGGCCAGTACCCGCGATTGGAGCCAGCGCAGGAGACCAGCCCAGTAGTGGCGCCCGAACAGGACGACGGGGAACTGGTAGATCTTGCCCGTCTGGATCAGCGTGAGGGCCTCGAAGGCCTCGTCGAGCGTGCCGAAGCCGCCGGGGAAGATAATGAACGCGCTGGAGTACTTGATGAACATCGTCTTCCGCACGAAGAAGTAGCGGAAGTTCACGAGCGTATCGACGTAGGGATTGGCGCCCTGCTCGAACGGCAGCTCGATGTTGCAGCCGACGGACTTGCCGCCGCCTGCCTTGGCGCCCTTGTTGGCGGCTTCCATGATGCCGGGGCCGGCGCCCGTGATGATCGTGAAGCCGGCGATGGCGAGCAGTCGCGCGGTCTCCTGCGCGGCGAGGTACTGCGGATCATCGGGCGCGGTGCGGGCCGAGCCGAAGATCGAGACGCCGCGCTCGACGGTGGCGAGGTTGTCGAAGCCCTCGATGAACTCGCCCATGATGCGCATGACGCGCCAGGTGTCGGTCGCCCGAAAGTCGATGGCCAGTCCCTCCGCGGCGTCAGGCGCCTGGAGCAGCTTCTCGTCCTCGGTGATGGGGCCGGTGAAGTCGCGGATGTCGTTGTCGATCTTGCGCACGGCGCCGGAGCTGCGGCGCGCCGACGTCTGCGACGGCGGCATGCGACCGGCGGCGCGATGTCCTTCCTCGGTGCGCTCGCGGAGTCCATCCTGCGCCTCCTGCTGCGCTGCGGCGAGCCGCGCGGGATTGCTGCGCTTTCCGGTGGCCGTGCGCGCGGTCTTCGGGGACGACTTCGCCTTGGGCTTTTCCACCTCCGCTTTCACCGCACGCGCGGGCTTTTTTGCGATTGCCTTCTTCTTTGCTCTTGCCATGCGTGAGTGTACACGACCGACCGGCCACCGCGCCAGCGATCAGGGCACGCGCCGGCGGTGCGGAGTGCTCGTCGGGTGTGTGCAAGCACCAATGCGTTATTCCAGACGGCCACGGTTCGTCATTCCAGCGAAGCCTTTGTTCGTCATTCCCGCCTTCGCGGGACTGATGAACAGGTCATGACGAGCTGAGCGCTTGCCCCTCTCATCGCGATTGGGTTGGTTGCGCCATGACGTTCTCGCGGGGCGCATGCCCGTAATCGTCCTCGTCGCCGATGGCGCCCGGCTGGATGCATTCCAGGGCACCTTGAGTGAGTACCCCGCGCTGCGGCGCCTGCGAGACGAAGGCGGCCTGCATCCGGTGAGCACGGTCTTTCCGTCGGTGACTGGCCCCGCGTACACGCCGTTCATGACCGGCCGCTTTCCCGGACCGATTGGTGTGCCGGGCATCCGATGGTACGACCGCACTCGACTGGCGTGCGGCTGGCCCAGCTACTCGCGGAGCTATGTCGGCATCCAGTTCCGGGAGTTCGACGCCGACCTCGATCAAACTGCGCCAACGATCTTCGACCTGGTGCCGAACAGCATCGGCGCGCTCAGCGTCATCACGCGAGGGCTGCATCCGTCGCGCCGGCTCGGGACGCTCACGGCGCGGTCGGCGGCGCGAGTGGCGCTCACGCACTTTCGCGGGAAGGCCGAGCGTTGGCTCGATGTGGACCGGGAGGTGATGGAGGCGATTCCGCGGCGCGTGCGTGAGGAGCGACCGGACTACGTCTTTGCCGCGCTCGCGGGCGTGGACAAGGCCTCGCACGCGTTCGGCCACGAGAGCGCGCTCGCACACGAGGCGCTCGGCATCGTGGATGCGACGGCGGCTCGTCTGCGCCGCGATGCGGAGTCGGGCGGCTGGTGGGATGACACGCACCTGTTCGTCGTGAGTGATCACGGACATTCGCCAGTCACGCAGCACGAGGATCTCGTGCGCGTGATCTCCAACATGGGGCTCCGGGTGATGGCGCACCCATGGGTGCTCGGCCTCCCGAGCGACGCGGCCGTGATGGTGAGCGGGAACGCGATGGCGCAGGTGTACCTCGAGCCGAGCCGCCGCGAGCGTCCATGGTGGCCGTCGCTCGCGGCGCGATGGGAGTCGGTGGCTGATCGACTGCTGCATCGCGCGTCCGTCGACCTCATGCTGCTGCCGCACTCGCCGTCACTCTGCGAAGTCCGCAGCGCGACTCGAGGACGCGCGATGGTCGAGCGAGACCGACACGTCTATGTCTATCGGCGTACGTCGGGCGATCCGCTCGGCCTCGGTGGCGACATCAGCGGGACTGCCGACGAGACGCACGTTGCGCTCGCGGACACTGACTATCCGGATGCGATCGTGCAGATCGTGACCCTCGCCGGATCGTCACGCGCTGGCGACGTCATCCTCTCGGCGACGCCGGGTTGGGACCTTCGTGCACGCTACGAACCCATTCCGCACCGCAGCGCCCATGGTGCGCTGCATCGCGATCACATGATCGTGCCGCTGCTCATGAACCGTCGGCCCGCGCGTGCGCCCAGGCGGACGACGGACATCTTCGCGAGCAGCCTTGCCGCACTCGGCGTAGCTCCTCCACGAGAGCTCGACGGCGCATCGTTCCTGTAGCCGTGGACATCGGCGGACCGTCGTTCATGTAGGGAGCGACATCGACGGGACATCGTTTGGCGAGTGCCCATCCTGAAGCTCGTCATTCCCGCGTGCGCGGGAACGACGAACGTATTTGAATGCACGGTTACAGGATGGCCACAAGCGAGCGACATCGACGGGACGTCGGTCCTGTAGCCGCCGACGTCGACGGTGCGATGATTACTGCGTTGGCGTGCCGGCGATCAGGTCCCGCACATCGACGTCCGGCAGGTCCGGGAAGCGCACACGCAGTGGCGACGCATCGAAAGTCATGTCACGCGTGTCCATGACCACGGCTGCGCCCGCCTGGGCAGCGAAAGCCGGACGGACGGCGCGCATCAGGACGGACATCGCGCGCAGCATTGGACGCGGCACGTGCTGCGCCTTGCGCGAGACGCCGCCAGCAGTGGACAGGAGGGCAACGAACTCGGAGAGCGTGATGTTCGACGGACCGCCGATCTCCAGCGTCTGACCGCGGAGGCTCGTGTCGACGACAGCCCGCTCCAGCAATGCGGCGACGGCAGTTGCCGAGACGAAATTGATCGGATTCTTCCCGCGACCGAAGACGAGGCCGTGCCCGCGCTCGCGAATGGGCTCGCCGAGAATGCCCATCCACGTCTCGGCGAATGCGGTCGCGCGGATGATGGTCGCGGGCACTCCGCTTCGGCGGACATATTCTTCCGCGTCGTACTTGGCGCGAAACAATTCCATCGGACTGGTGGGGGACGCGCCGACAACGGATACGAGGATGAAGTCGGCGCCCGCCGCCGTCGCGGCATCCACCAGGTGCCGGTTGCCTTGGCGATCGACCGTTTCGGGCGAGCTGCCGTTGGTGCCTGCAAAACCGTGGGCCGCGGCCATGATAGTCGTGACGCCGAGCGTTGCGCGGCGTACGCTCGCCTCGTCGCGCAGGTCGCCGCGGACGACCTCTGCACCGAGTGCGGCGAGTCCATCCGCGCGTGCGGGATCGCGTGTGAGGACGCGCACGGGGAGGTTGCGGGCGAGCAGGCGCTGCACGAGCCGCGAGCCGAGCGTGCCGGTCGCTCCCGCAACGAGAATCATGATGGCGCGCTGCCCGGCGCCGTGACCACGTTTCGGACCGCGGCATTCACGTCCTCGCCGGTGTCCTGCGCCGGCTCGAGGTAGAAGCGTGCCCATTCCGCACGACCTTCTCGTATACCAAAGAGCACGACGCCGCGCATCAGGTGGGGCGCGCCGTCACGACGGGTACCGCGCATTTCCCATTCCGACCAGACGGTGTTGCCACTCACGGCACTTCGCACGACGACCGCCTTCAGGTCGTGCACGTGCGCGAAGATCTGCTCCCAGTTGCGCCGTACCTGTTCGCGCCCGACAAAGCCGCGCGATGGGTGCACGGGCGTCTCGTTGCGGTAGTCGTCCGTGAAGCAGTCGACGAGCGCGTCGAGGTCCCGTGCGTTCGTGGCGTGGACCAGGCGTTCGATCGCGGCCTCGGGTCGTTCATCCTGCGCAGATGTTGTCATCGCCGGGCCTCCGGGGTTAGCATATCCATTACGTACTCTTGCATTGAATACACAACCATGGATCGAAATACGCGTCCCGTCAAGGGCAGGCGGCGCTATGACAGCGCGGGGCGGCGCGCACGGGCGGAGGCCACTCGCTCCTCGGTGCTCGCAACGGCGGAGCGCCTGCTGCTCGCAAATGGCTACGCCGGGACGACGATCGCCTCGATTGCCGAGGCGGCCGGTGTGTCGGCGGAGACGATCTACAAGGTGTTTGGTGGCAAGCCGGGGCTGGTGGCGGGCATCCGCGAGGTGCGTCTCGCTGGTGCGGGAGCGGATCACGCCGAGACGCGGTCCGATCGGGCGCGCACGGCGGAATCCGACCCACGCAAGCTCTTGGCGGGATGGGGCCGGCTCACGGCCGAGGTGGCGCCGCTCGTCTCACCCATCCTTCTGTTGGTGCGTGACGCGGCTGCCGCGCATCCCGAGATGGCCGCGCTGCACGCGAAGCTCGACGCGGATCGGCGCCGGCGCATGAAGGTCAATGCGACGCACCTGAAGGAGGGCGGACATCTTCGGGCCGGCGTGACGCTGCCGGAAGCCGTGGACGTGCTCTGGACGTACAGCGCACCGGAATTGTACGACCTGCTCGTGGTGCGGCGCGGCTGGTCGGCGGCGCGATACGGCCGATTCGTCGGCAACGCCATCGCCGCAGCCTTGCTCGCTTAACCCTGTGCGGAGGACGGCGCGCGGGCACAACGCGACTGACCGACCCGTCGCAGGCATCCGCCGCCGCGTGCGGCAGCCGATCGACGGCGGTGGCGCCCTACAGCGAGTTGATGTCCGCCGGCTCGAGGATCGGCGTCGCATAGCCGTGGCGGGCGACTTCGAGCATCGCGCGCCCGACCTGCTCGGTGCTCGTGATGGTTTTCGGCATCGCGCGCCTGAGTACGGGATAGAGTGGCGTCATCACTGCATAAATGATCCGGTAGAGTGCGGTCTTCGACACGATGCCGTGCATCGGGAGGATGATCCCGGGACGGAACATGAACGCCTTGGCAAAGGGCAGTCGAAGCAGCGCGTTCTCGGTGCGACCCTTCACGCGCGCCCACATCGTGCGACCCCGTTCCGAATCGTCCGTCCCCACGCCCGAGACATACACGAACGTCATGCGGGGATTCATGCGCACGAGCGCCTGCGCGACGGAAAGTGTGAGGTCGTACGTGAGCTTCGTGTAGGCCTCTTCCGTCATGCCGAGAGCGGAGACGCCGAGACAGAAAAAACAGGCGTCGACGTCAGCGAGTTGTGACTCGAGCGCGGACAGGTCGAAGAGGTTGGCGTGGACGATGTCGCGCAACCGCGCGTGTGGTCGGCCAACTGGTGTGCGCCCGACGGTCGTCACGCGTTGCACATCGGCAGCGAGCAGGCATTCACGGAGCGCGCCCTGACCCACCATGCCGGTTGCGCCAAACAGGAGGAGTTTCATTCAGCTTACGGGGACGGGGGACGGCAAGCGGCGAAGGGCAAACGGTGAACAGCGACCCGCAAACGACAAACGACAAACGGAACGCGGACGCCGGACGGCGCGAGGCTGGAGGAAGGTCGATCTGCCGTAGTGGTTTCGCCACTGCGTGCGCACGCCGAGTTGTTCCCGCGGCGCCGGGCGGCGAACTTCATCGAATGAAATGGACGCGCCTCTCTCTCCGGTTGGCGACCCGCGCGCTCCGGCACCCCGCGACGGGGGCCGCGCTCCTGCGCGTTGCGTGGCGCTTTCGGCGCCGGCACTGGTGGCAGAAGGCGCCATTCCTGCCCATCCCCGACACCACCTACCTGCGCTGGCGGATGTACACCGCCTACGGCGACGAGGAGTTCACGCCACCGGCGGAGGACGTCGAGCGCTACGCGCGATGGGCCGTGCGCGACCCGTGATCGTGCCTGCGGGGGACGCGGCGCGCGTGCAGCCGGCGTCGTCCGAACTGGCGCAGCTCGCGAAGGCGCACGCCTTCGCACTCGGCTTCGACCTCGTGGGCATCGCGGCACTCGGCCCGGTCGACACGGCGCCCGTCTTTGATGCCTGGATCGAGGACGGACGCGCTGGCGAGATGCATTACCTCGAGCGCGGCGCGGAGAAGCGACGCGACTCGCGCCTGCCAGTGCCAGGCACGACGCACGCAATCGTCGTCGCGCTCGACTACGGTGGCAAGGAGCCAAGTGGTCCGGTGGCGCGGTATGCGCGGGGGCTCGACTATCACGACGTGATGGAGGCAAAACTGCGCGAGCTGCATAGTCGCCTGGAGATCGATGCGGGGCGTGCGATCGCCGGAAAGCCGTATGTCGACACGGGGCCGCTGCTCGAGCGCGACCTCGCGCGACGCGCGGGACTCGGCTGGTTCGGCAAGAACACCAATCTCCTCAATCCGACGCTGGGATCGTTCTTCTTTCTCGGCGCGCTGGTGCTGGATGTCGAGCTCGCGATCGATGCGCCATTCGAGGCGGATCGCTGCGGGACGTGCACGCGATGCATCGACGCGTGTCCGACGGAGGCGATCACGGCGCCACGCGAGCTGGATGCGCGGCGGTGCATCTCGTACCTCACGATCGAGCTGAAGGAAGAGATTCCGCTCGAGTTCCGCGCGAAGATCGGGGACCTGATCTACGGGTGCGACATCTGTCAGGAGGTGTGTCCGTGGAACATGAAATTCTCGCAGGAGTTGGCCGAGGGGTCGCCGTTTGCGGCGCGGGAGTTCATCGCTGGCAAGGACTCGGCGACGCTCGCGCATGAGATTCTGGCGATGTCGCCGGATGAGTTCTCCGCCGCGTTCAAGGGCTCACCGATGAAGCGGGCAAAGGTGCGTGGTATGAAGCGCAATGCTGCCGTCGTCCTTGGCAACGTCGGAGCGGCAGGCGACGTGGACGCATTCACGCGCGCTCTCGACGACCCGGATCCATTTGTCCGCGAGCACGCCGCGTGGGCGGTCGCAAGACTGGATCCACTCCCGTGAAATCGAGATCAGCTACGTCTCCCCCGCCCACGCGGGGATGGACCCCGCCGATACATCCCATGAGCCATCCACCGTTGCTTGTGCGCGCCGCAGTGGATGGCGAGGCAAGGGTGCTTGCCGCGCTACAGTCAGCCATCGCATCGTTCGACGACTGACCGACTGCCAGTTCCGGGCACTCGCTGCTTACCGCGGAATCACCGGCAACACCACGTGCGACGGATGCGCCGCGTCGTGCACGAGTCGCTGGTGCGCCACGACGAACGTGCTGTCACGCTCGTTGTTGCCGCCCGTGTTGAGATTCCGGTCGTACTTCGGGAACAACGCGGACGACACCGTCACCCGGAGCCGGTGTCCGGGCCCGAATACGCGCGACGTGAACCAGAGATCCATGTCGTACCGTTCCACGCTGCCCGGCGTGAGCATCACTTCCCTGTCGTATCCCTTCCGGAACCGCGCCCGCGCCACACCGTCCTGCACCCGCTCGGCGTGCCCGTCGGGGAACACATCCAGCAGCATCACATCCCAGTCGGTGTCCTTCGCATCGCTCACCGCCCAGAGCGTCGCCGACATCTGGCCCGTCACCTCGATCGCCTTCGTCAACGGCTTCGACGTGAACACCAGCGCGTCCGTCCTGGTCGCATTGAGTGCCGTGTAATCCTCGTTCAGCGACGTCTCGAGTTCGCGCGAGTCGATGAGGAACGGCGTGGGATTGGCCGGGTCGTACGTGAACGTGTCCGCCACCGCACCCGCGGGGGGAATCGTGTCGAGCATGCCGTCGCCGGCACTGGTGTTCGCCTTGCCGCCGGATGAGACGTACCACTTCGTGTTCACCGCGCGCGCCAGCGGCCACGCCGCCTCCTTCCGCCACGTGTTGTCGCCAAAAACGAACACGTCCACCGGCGGCTCACGATCCACCCCGTTGTCCTTGCCCAGCAGGTAGTGATCGAACCACCGGAGCTGCAACCGGCGTGTATCCACGCGCGACTGCGGTCCGAATTCGCCCGCCACGTAGTCCACGCCCTTGTGTGCGCCGGGCCCCATCACCAGCCGCATGTACGGATGCCCGGGCACTGCATTCAGCGCGTTCGTGTAGTCGATGGGGCCGCGTGAATCATCGTACCATCCGGATATCTGCAGCACGGGCGCCTTCACCTTGGCGATGTTCGTCGTCACCGCGTGCGCGCGCCAGTATGCATCCAGTGTCGGGTGCGCGATCCAGCGATCCCAC
>JBBQFW010000126.1:0-10688 GCA_038322445.1 Gemmatimonadales bacterium | reverse complement strand
AAGTGGCTGTTCAACTCGATCTATGCGGGGGTCGATCCGGCGCCCGTGCCGTAGGTGCTGGGCCACTGGCCGGTGCACTTCTGCTCGGCAACTGATGCGACGCGGATCTTGCCGATCTGCAACCGAGATTTGCGCGGATTGTTCGCGTGAAGGGCTGGCTTCCATTCCGGGGCCAGACAGTTGTAACCGCAAGGAATCGCTCGCCTTTCGCACGAAGGGCCAGGCGCCATTCGGCCGCCCGGCCCTTCTGTAATGCATGTCCTTCGGGCTTCATCATCAGGAAAGAATCGATGTCTCCACGAATTCCTGCGCGCGGCGCGCCGCGCTCCGCGCGCGCCTAACGCACGCTGCCGAATCCTCGGCGAGGTGTGAGCCGCGTGCCCTGTCGCTGAGCGACGCCACATTGATGCGCACGTTGTAGCTCGCGCCCACGCAGCCCGCTTCGGCGAGGAGCGCGGCGACGCCCGCATCACTCGCCGCGTTCACATTGCCCTTCTCGGCGACGAGTAGCGCCAACTCGGCGACGTCGGCGCACGCACGGGCCGTCTCGAGCGGAACGTCGGCGGCATGCAGCAGCGCCTCATCGATGCGCGCTGTCTTCGCGGATTTCTCCTCGTCGGTCTCCGCCGTGATCTTGTATGCGGCCGCCACGATGGCGTATGCTGCCGCGTCGCGCGCGACGAGCGCCGCGAGCGTGTTGCCCACCGCGGCCGCGCGGACGGCCACGTCGCGCATCTCCGCGTCGACCGCAGCGTACTTCTTCTTGCCAACCGTCAGCCCTGCGACCATCTGCGCGAGCGCGGCACCAAGCGCGCCCACGTGCGCCGCAACGCTCCCGCCACCCGGCGTAGGACTCGGTGACGCGACCGACGCGACGAAGCCGCTCAGCGACTCACCGCCGGAAAGGGCCTCACGGACCTTTCGATCGAGCACGAGCGCCGGCGTGAAGTCGCGAAGCTGGATGTGCCGAGCGGCGGCGGCGAACAGCGCGCGCTCGGGGACGAGGCCGACGATCTCGCTCCACGTGGGTGAGACACCATGTGCCTCGGCTTCCATCTTCACCATGTCGAACACGCGGTGCAGCGGTGTTTTCTCGGTATCGACCAGGTTCATGGACACCTGCGCCTGTCCGTCGACCTCGAATCCCATGGCCTTCACGAAGCGCAGTCCACCCGACGAGCCGCGCAGCGCCTTCGCGACCTCCCTCGCCACGGGCATGTTCGACGCGGGGCCGAGGTAGACGTTGTACGCGACGAGGAACGGCCGTGCGCCGATGGCGACGACGCCGGCGGTGCCATGCACGGCGGATGGCCCGAAATCGGGCGTACGCTGTGGCGTCGTGCCGATGTCCGTGCGGATGCCTTCGAACTCGCCGCGACGCACGTCGGCGAGGTTCTCGCGGTCGGGGCGCGTGGCGGCGCGCTCGTAGAGAAACACGGGAATGCCCAGCTCATCGCCCACGCGTGCGCCCAGCTGCCGCGCGAGGGCGATGCAGTCTTCCATGGTGGCGCCGTCCAGTGGAATGAACGGCACGACGTCCGCCGCGCCCATGCGCGGGTGCTCACCGCTGTGGGCGGTGAGGTCGATTCGATGCTGCGCCTCGCGAATGCCGGCGAATGCGGCGTCCACCACGACGTCGATTGGCGCGACGAAGGTGATGACGCAGCGATTGTGGCTCGCGTCGGCACTGGTGTCGAGCACGTGCGCGCCCGCCACGCCGGCGATCGCGTCGCGAATGGCCTCGACGACTTCAGGGCGCCGGCCTTCGGAGAAGTTGGGAACGCACTCGATGAGCTTCATGAGGTCACGGATTCAGGGTCTTCAGCATCCAGGCCTGCATCGCCGGATTGCCGGCCAGAATGGACGTCTCGGCCACCGGGCAGGGCGCGCCATCGATCGTCGTCACCAGGCCACCGGCCTCGCGGACCATCAACGCACCCGCGGCCAGGTCCCACGCATTCAGTCGCAGTTCGAAGAACGCCTCGTAGCGTCCGCAGGCGACATCCGCGAGGTCCAGTGCCGCGGCACCATTGCGCCGGAGGCCGGACGTCGCGCGCATGACCGGAGGTACGATGCGCAGATAGCGCTCGATCTCCTCGTCGCGCGTGAAGGGAAGCCCGGTCGCGATCAGGGAGCGATGCGGCTCGTCGATCGTGCTGACCCGCATCACCTCCCCGGCACGACGGGCACCGCCGCCGAGTGTGGCGGAGAAGAGCTCGCCGGTGGCGGCGTTGATGATGGCGCCCGCCACGGCGACGCCGTCGATGAGCGCCGCGATCGAGACCGCATACCAGGGAACGCCATGCAGGAAGTTGGTGGTGCCGTCGAGCGGATCGGCGGCGAACACGAGCCCCGTCGTCGCATCGGCATCGGGCGAACCCTCCTCGGCGAGCAGCACGGCGTCCGCGTGGCGCGACAGGACGACCGCCTTCAGCGCGACTTCGCTCGCCCGGTCCACCTCACTGACGAAGTCGAATCGGCTCTTCGACTCCCAGGTCAGCGAGCCGCGCCGCGACGCTCCCTCGCGAATGACCTCGGCGGATCGAGCGGCTGCCGCCACACAGGTGGCCAGTAGCCCGCGGTGATTTCCTTGCCCCGTTTCCGCTGCGTTCATTACGTTCTCCAGATGACGCGCATATTCAGTGGGATCCAACCGTCCGGGCAGCTCCACATCGGAAATTATCTCGGTGCGGTGAAGAATTGGGTCGGGCTGCAAGGCACGGCCGAATCCTTCTTCTGCATCGTCGACTACCACGCGATCATCACGCCGTACGAGCCGAATGACCTGCGTGCACGCCGGCGCGAAATGGCGCTGGGCCTGATTGCCGCGGGCCTCGACCCCGAGCGCTGCAGCGTGTTCGTCCAGTCGGATGTGCCGCAACATACCGAGCTGGCGTGGATCTTCAACACGGTCACGCCCGTGGGCGAGCTGGAGCGCCAGACGCAGTTCAAGGAAAAGTCGCAACGGCAGGAGAGTGTCAACGCCGGGTTGCTCAACTACCCCATCCTGCAGGCGGCCGACATCCTGCTCTACCTCGCGGATACCGTGCCGGTCGGCGAGGACCAGGTACAGCACCTCGAGCTGTCGCGTGTCATCGCGCGGCGCTGGAATGCGACGTACGCGCCCGACGCCGATTTCTTTCCCGAGCCCAAGCCGCTGCTCACGCCGACGCGGCGCATCATGGGGCTCGACGGGTCGTCGAAGATGTCCAAGTCGACCGGCAACACGATCGGCCTGCTGGAGACGCGCGACGAGATCTGGGCGAAGTTGCGCCCCGCGATGACCGATCCGAAGCGCATCAAGAAGACCGACCCCGGCACGCCCGAAGTCTGCAATATCTACAACCTGCACCGCGCGTTCAGCCCGCCCGCCACCGTGGAACATGTGGCGATGCAGTGCATGACCGCGGGATGGGGCTGCATCGATTGCAAGAAGGTGCTGCTCGAATCCATGGATGCCGAGCTGGTGCCGATTCGCAGGCGCGCCGATGAACTTCGCGCCGCTCCTGCGGTGCTCGACGCTGCGCTCGGCGATGGCGCCGCGAAGTGTCGCCGCATTGCCGCCGACACGATGCGCAGCGTGCGCGACCGCATGGGTTTCAGTTGAGCGCTGGCGGCCCTGCTGGCCCTGCTGGCCCTGCGTGCCCCGAACCTTGCCGCGCTGCTCGACCGCTGGTCGCTGCACTTGGCACGCCATCGTCGCCGCGCTGCTGGTGCGCGCGGATGATTGGCTTCTTCACCGTCTCGACTGCCAGCGATGGCGTCCCTCACTCGCTTTTGCGAAGTAGCAGCCTCATCTTCCGTTCACCAACCGAATTGGCCCCAGGACTTCCCCTGCATGCCTCTTGCACTTGATCGCTCCACTTTCAAAGCGAGCGAGCAATGAGTGACGAAGGCGAGAAGGGCGTGCTGACGCTGGTCTGCCTGACCTGTGGCAAGGAGCAGTATTTCACGAACGATGTTCCAGCAGCCGTGACCTGCGCGCAGTGCGGGGGGACGGTTTTCCGGAGCTTCGCCACCCCCACCGAACCGGATGAAGCGGCGATCGATGCGCTCGAGTCGCAGGCGCGAAGCATGGCGTACGGCGACAGTTCTCCGGACACGACGCGCGATGACGTGCGCGATCTCGATCTGCTCTGACCGCATAGCGAGCGGGAGCGCGGCTCCGTGACGGCGCCGCTGCCGGACATCAGCATGCCGCAGATGATGGAGGTCGTGCGGACACTGCGCCTCGACCTCCTCGTCAAGCTCGGTCTTGCCGTGCTCCTCGGCGGGATCATCGGGTTCGAGCGGGAGGTTTCCGGCAAGCCCGCAGGTCTCCGGACCAACATCCTCATCTGCGTCGGTGCGGCGTTGTTGATGGACGTGTCCATCCGCGTCGGCATCGCGGACGGGCATCGCATCGGTGATCCGGGGCGGATCGCGGCGCAGATCGTCAGCGGCGTCGGTTTCCTCGGCGCGGGCACGATCATGCAGTCGCAGGGCATGGTCACCGGCCTCACGTCGGCGGCGACCATCTGGGTCGTTGCCGCCATCGGCATGACGATCGGCGCGGGGTTGTACGTCGAGGGTGTCGGCGCTGGCCTGCTCGTGATGTTCGTGCTTGCCGGATTGGGTAAGCTCGAGCACTGGGTCC
The DNA here is from genome assembly GCA_038322445.1 of Gemmatimonadales bacterium. Lineage (GTDB taxonomy): Bacteria > Gemmatimonadota > Gemmatimonadetes > Gemmatimonadales > Gemmatimonadaceae > AG11. The sequence goes on along the minus strand of JBBQFW010000126.1, from coordinate 6,052 downwards.
GTCGCGCGCGGCGGGTCGCGAGCGCCACGATTCGCACGCGCGTGGGGACGCCCATCGAGGACGTGAGCACCGCGCTGCGCGCGCACGGCATCAACGTGGACTCGCAACGCATCTTCGACCATCCCGAAGACCGCACCTTCGAGCTCAAGCTTTCCGGGCCGGCGCGCCAGTTCACCATCGCCACGACGTCCCTCCTCGGGCGCGACTACATCTACGGGGTCCACATTGACTGATCGTCGCCGGATGGTGCTGGATCTCGCGGCGACGTCGCGGAACTGGGCCCTCACGCCAACAGGCGTCTCCCGCGTGCAGGACGCGACGCCGCCCGGCTGGGAAGTCGTCGTTGTCACGGCGCCGACGAGCTCCGACGGCGACGGCCCGCCAACCGCCAGCGAAGAAGCCCGATCCGCTGCCGCGGAGGCCGAGGCCTACTTCGGGTTCGGGTTTACCGCCGACCTCCTGGCCGCTGCCCCGTGTTTGCGCTGGGTCCACTCCGCCGCCGCTGGCGTGGGGAACGTCCTGAAATCGGGCATTGTGGACACCGACATCATCCTGACGAACTCCGCGGGCATCCATGGTCCGCCCATCGGGGAGTTCGTGGTGGCGGGCCTGCTGCACTTCATGCGCGGGCTTGACGTGGCCATCGCGCAGCAGCAACGCGGGGAATGGAGCAAGGTGTTTTTCGTCGCCAACGATTCGCCCATGCGCGAGCTCAGCGATTCACGCGTGCTGATCGTCGGCACCGGGGGCCTGGGCGGTGAAGCCGCGCGCCGTCTCTCGGCACTGGGCGCCACGTGTGTGGGCATTCGGCGTCGCGTCGAGTTGGGTGCACCGCCTGGCTTTGCGTCGGTGGCCGGCCTCGATGCGTTCGATGCCGAGCTCCAACGCGCTGATGCACTGGTGCTGGCCGCACCGCTCACCTCGGAGACGTCGGAGCTGATGACGCGAGCACGGCTGGAGCGCCTGCCGCCTCATGCGATCATCGTCAACGTCGCGCGCGGCGCGCTGATCGACGAGCACGCGCTGGCCGACCTGCTCGAAGCCGGTCGCCTTCGCGGCGCCGTGCTCGATGTGTTCCGGCAGGAACCACTGGCGACCACCAGTCGCCTGTGGCAGCTTCGGTCAGCGCTCGTGGTGCCGCATGTTTCGCCGGTTTCGCCCGGGCGATTCTGGCCGCGACAGCTCGACCTCTTTCTCGACAATTGGCGCCGGTATGCAGCGGGAGAGCCGCTGCGCAACGTCGTCGACAAGCGCGCAGGATACTGATTCATGGAACGCATCATCAAGGCTGCGGTCGATCGCGGTGCGTCGGACCTTCACATCAAGGCGGGCGACGTGTTTCGTGCCCGTATCCACGGCAAGCTCGTCCCGCTCACGAAGCAGGCGCTCACGCCGGACCAGACGCGGACGATCGCACTGCACCTGATGTCGAACGAGGACGACAAGGCGGGGATCGACAAGATCATGGACTACGACTGTTCGTGGTCTTCGCCCGGCATCGGCCGCTTCCGCGTCAACATCATGAAGCAGCGCTCGAGCTTCATGATCGTGATGCGCGTGATTCCGTTCGAGATTCCGACCTTCGACACGCTCCGGCTTCCGCACGCACTCGAGCGTGTGGCCGAGGCAGAGCGCGGCATGGTGCTCGTCACGGGCGTGACCGGATCGGGCAAGTCGAGCACGATGGCGGCGATCGTGAACTACATCAACCAGCACGAGAACCGCCACATCCTCACACTCGAGAACCCGATCGAGTTCCTGCACACCGATCTGCAGAGCGCCATCACACAACGTGAGATCGGACAGGACACCACGGACTTCAAGATGGGACTGCGCGCCGCACTGCGTCAGGATCCGGACGTCGTGATGATCGGCGAGATGCGCGACGCCGAGACGATCGATACCGCGATGAAGGCCGCGGAAACAGGACACCTGCTCATCTCGACGCTCCATACGCCGGACGCACAGAGCACCATCCTCCGGATCATGGCGATGTTCCCGCCGGAGGAGCAGGACGTCGTGCGCATCCGCCTCAGCGAGACGCTGACGTCGGTGGTGTCGCAGCGACTGCTGCCGCGCGCAGATGGCAATGGTCGCGCGGTGGCGGCGGAGATCCTCATCGTCACGCCCGCGGTGCGTGACATGATCGCCGACGGCAAGCGCATCGGCGAGATCCACGACTACATCGAGGACGGCCGCGATCAGTACGGCATGCAGACGTTCGACCAGCACCTGTCCGACCTGGTGCACGACGGCACGGTAACCTTTGATACGGCGGTCGCCGCCGCGACGAATCCATCGGACTTCCAGCTGAAGATGAACATGTTCCGCCGCGTGTCGGGCAGCGTTACCGCCGCGCAGGTTGCCGAGGCGGAGGCCGCTGCGGCGCTCGCGGGGAACTCGCCGCCAGCGGGCATGGATGGCATCACGACCGGCGGCTTCGACTTCATGAACCAGTGATCGCGCTGCGCGGTGTACTCGCGCCGGTGGTGACGCCCTTTGGCGATGACGGCGGTGTCGACCTGGATGCGTTCGCGCGCAACCTGCGCGCGCACATCGCGGCGGGCGTGAGTGGCATCGTGGTCACTGGGTCCACCGGCGAAGCCGCGCTCCTCGATGACAGTGAACGCAACACGCTCGTGGAACGCGCCCGCGCGGAGTTGCGCGGCGGCGAGCCACTACTTGCGGGCACCGGTTCGGAATCCACGCGTGCGACCATCGCGCGCACGGCAGCGGCCGCCGAGCGTGGCGCGGACGCGGTGCTCGTGGTGGCGCCGCACTACTACGGCGCCGCGGTCAGCAACGACGCGCTGCGCGAACACTATGAGCGCGTGGCGGACGCGAGCCCGATTCCCGTGCTGCTGTATTCGATCCCGAAGTACATGCACTTCGCGATTGCGCCCGAGGTGGTCGCGAAGCTCGCGGGCCACGAGAACATCATTGGCATGAAGGACAGCTCGGGCGATGCGGAGCTCTTCGCGCGCTATCTCGACTCGCAGGGCGACAGCTTCCGCGTCCTCACGGGCAACGCCGCGCTCTTCGCCGAGGCGCTTCGCATGGGCGCGGCAGGCGGCATTCTGGCCGCGAGCCTGTTTGCGCCCGAGATCACGCTTGCGGTCTGGCGTGCGCACGAGCGGGGCGACGCTGCGGCGGGTGCCGCCGCGCAGCAGCCGCTCACGGCGCTGGCTACCCCCATCGTCGGCGCCATGGGGGTCGCCGGCGTGAAGGCCGCGCTCGACCGCGTGGGACTCGACGGTGGCCCGACGCGACCGCCGCTCCCGCCGCTCGATGCTGCGGCGATCACACGGCTGGACGAATTGGTCAGGTCGGCTGAGCTGCTCCCCGCCGCATGACTTCCGTCAAACGGCGGCGCTTCAACGACGGCGATGACGCGCCGATACTTGGAGGGACAGTCCCCTCTCACGCGCCCGCCACATGTCGTCTCACCGCAACGTTTCGTCTACTGCCCTCGTGATCGCCGGGTGTGTCGTCCTCAGCGGATGTCCGCTCCGCTCGCCTACCGGCGTGGCAATCGGCACGCCGCACGACGTGCTGGTGGTACAGGGCAATAACCAGAGTGTGCAGGCGGGTCGTGCCCTCGCCGCCCCGGTCGTCCTTCGGGTGGTGGACGCGCAGGGACGAGGCCTCGTGAAGCAGGTCATATCGCTGGTGGTCACCGCGGGGGGAGGTGCGGCCGATCCCGTCACGTCGACGACCGACAGCACCGGCGAAACGCGCGTAAAATGGACGCTCGGCACCGAGGGTAGGGTGCAGGCACTCGTGGCCACCGTGAGCACCGTCGGCTCGGTGATCATCAGCGCCAATGCGACCTTCCCGGTGCAGATTCTCGTCGCGCAGGGTGATGGCCAGAGCGCGAAGATCGTCACCGCCCTCAAGAATGACGTCGTGGTGCGCGTCACGGGCGTTGGGAACATCCCGATGATCGGCATCCCGGTGACTTTTTCCGTGAAGGCGGGCGGCGGAGGGCTGTCACCGCAATCAGGCGTGACCAACGCGCTCGGCGAGCTCTCAACGAAATGGACGATGGGCGCCAGTGCGGGGAGCAACGCGATCGTCGCATCCTCCGGCGACCTGCCCTCCGTCACCGTGAACGCGACGGCGACTCCATAGGCATGCCCTTGAGCCCTTGGCGAGCGCGGTAGCGCACCTCAACGCCCTCGCCGGGGCAGGGCGGCCGGCGGGCAGTGAGAGCGAGGCGACGGCGCGTCGGTACGCACACGTGCAGCTTGCCGCACTCGGGTTCTCCGTAGAGGAGATGCCGTTCGAGTACTCGGCATTTCCCGGCCGCTTCGCGACGCCGGTGGTGGGTGTCGCGCTCGCGCTCATCATTGAAACGACGGCGACGTGCGCGTTGCTTGGCGCCGAGCGGCTCGGCGTCTTCGTGTTATTCGGTGGGTTGTTCGCAACGTGGCTGTTTGTGCGACGCATGCTCGGCAACGGCGTGCTCGACCTGCCCTGGATGCGTCGGCGCAGCATGAACGTCGTGGCCACGCGAGGGCCCGACGCGCCACGGGTGTGGCTCGTAGCGCACCTCGACAGCAAGTCGCAGCCAATTCCCTCGGCGGCGCGGGTGGTTGGCGTCGCCGTGCTCGCAGTCGTCATGGTACTCGCACTCGTGGCGGCGGGTCTGACACACGGCGGCAGTACGCCGCGTACGCTCTGGTGGGTCGTCATTGCCGCTGGCGCAGTCGGTGCATTGCCCGTGATCGCCAGCGGGGTGGGCAATCACTCCGACGGCGCCGTGGACAATGCGTCGGGTGTTGCCGCTGTGCTTGGTGCGGCGGCGCTGGTGCGCCCGGATGTGGAGTTCGGGGTACTGCTTCCCAGCGCAGAGGAGCTGGGCCTTGCCGGTGCGCGCGCGTTCGTGCGCGGTCGCGCGGCGGGAGTGGCACTCAACTGCGATGGAGTCGATGATGAGGGAGCGCTCGTGATCATGTACAACGGCTCGACTCCCACGCGGGTCATTGCGACGCTGGGTGCGGGAGTCACCCCTGGCACTGCCGCGCCCCGGGCGAGGCGAATGCCCCTTGGCCTGCTCACGGATTCGACCGCGTTTCACGACGACGGGTGGGAGACGGTGACGGTGAGTCATGGATCGTTGGCAACACTGCGCCGCGTGCACACCCCGCATGATTCTCTCGCGATGTTGGCCGGGACGCAGATCGATGCGGTCGCTGGAATCCTAGCCCGCGCCGTGGAGGCGCTCGCCACATGAACGTGCTGCTGCTCGCCGCCGTGCTCGCGCTTGGCCTCGTGATGATTCCCTTCGGGCTGCCGGGCACGTGGATCATCGCCGGTGCGGCGCTGGGGTATTCCATCCTCGTGCCGGGCTCAGTCGGCATCGTCACCGTGGTGCTCGTGACGCTGCTGTGCATCGTGGCGGAGGTCATCGAGTTCACGCTGACAGCGAAATACACGCGCAAGTACGGCGGCTCCCGCCGCGCGAGCTGGGGCGCGGTGATCGGTGGAATGGTGGGCGCCATCATGGGCGTGCCCGTTCCGATCATCGGATCGGTGATCGGCGCATTTGTCGGTGCGTTCGTTGGAGCGTTCGTGTTCGAGATGTCTGGTGGCAGCGGCGGTGGCACGGCGACGCGTGTCGCGACAGGCGCGCTCATTGGCCGAGTGGTGGCGGCGGCGATGAAGGTTGGTATTGGTGTGGGAATGGCTGCGTGGGTGCTCTTCGCAGCGATGATCTGAAAGGACGGAACTGCATCTGCGCCCATGCGCTATCGAAGGGCGGAACGGCATCTTCACCACGGAGGACACAGAGGACTGCAGGGATGTTTGAATACGAGTTCCAATGGCTGCTAGCGTTGTCCTCCGCGACCCTCTGCGACCTCTGCGGTGAATAGCAGTTCCGCTCCTGAATACTCACGAATTCAAGTCACCAACTCGAACAGGCTACCTTGCTCAATCCCAGCGTTGCCATTCCCCTCCTCGTGGTCATCACCGGTTCGGTGGGCGTGGTGTTCCGGTTCTTTCAACATCGCGAACGGATGGCCGAGCTGAGGGCGCGCACCGGGCCGGT
>JBBQFW010000125.1:0-10698 GCA_038322445.1 Gemmatimonadales bacterium | reverse complement strand
CGCCGTGCGCCTCCGCGCGTCGATGCGCCTTCCGCACCGAAAGCTTCAACGCGCCGATACGTCGTAACACCGCATCGCTCCACGTGCCGGCGATGCGCGCGCGCCCTGCATGCGCCGCAACACTGCGCACGCGTGACTCATACCACAAACGCTTACCGGGGTATGTGCTACGCCTTTTCCAGCATCACATACTTCCAGACAAGCGCACGCCGAGCGTACACCCTCATCGGAAAAAAATGGCGCGGCGCAGCCACCCCTGCAGGCGCTCATCGAGCAGATGCCGTTCGACTTCGCGTCCGGCTGATCGGACGCGTCGTCAGTACTTGGCGAGGTAGTTGTCCAGCTCCCACTGCGACACCTGCGCGATGTACTCGCTCCACTCCTGTCGCTTGGCCGCAAGGAACTGCTGCGTGATGTGCTCCCCCAGCGCTCCCGTCACCACCGCATCCTTCTCCATCTCGTCGCAGGCCTCGTTGAGATCCTGCGGCAGGTCGTCGATGCGCAACCGGCGCTTCTCGCGGTGGCTCATCTCCCAGATGTTTTCGTTCACCGGCTCGCGGTAGTCGGCCTTCGTCCGCACGCCATCGAGCCCGCCCGCCAGCATCACCGCGAGCGCGAGATACGGATTCGCCGCCGGATCGGGGACTCGATGCTCCACCCGCGTGCCCAGACCGCGACGCTCCGGAATGCGGAGCATTGGTGACCGGTTGCGCATGCTCCACGCAACGTTCACCGGCGCCTCATAGCCCGGCACGAGTCGCTTGTACGAGTTCACCAGCGGGTTGGTGATCGCGCACGTGCCGCGCGCATGGCGCAACAGCCCGCCGATGTAGTGCAGCGCCGTTTCGCTCAACTCCCATTGCGCACTCTTGTCCCAGAATGCGTTCACGGCGCCCTTGAAGAGCGACTGATGCGTGTGCATGCCGCTGCCGTTCTGCCCGAAGATCGGTTTCGGCATGAACGACGCCGCCAGCCCGAAGCGCTGCGCCACCACTTTCACGACGAAGCGGAACGTCGCAATGTTGTCGGCCGTCGTCAGCGCATCGGCATACCGGAAGTCGATCTCATGCTGCCCGTGCGCCACCTCGTGGTGCGCCGCCTCCACCTCGAACCCCATGAGCTCGAGGTCGTGCACCACCGCGCGCCGCGCCTCCTCACCGAGGTCCACGGGCGCAAGGTCGAAGTACGCGCCGACGTCGTGCGTCTGCGTCGTCGTCTCCCCATTGGGACCACGCTTGAACATGAAGAACTCGGCTTCCATGCCGGCCTTCATCGTGTAGCCCATCGCATCCGCGTCCGCGATCACACGCCGCAGCGCCCCACGCGGGTCGCCGGGAAAGGGCGATCCGTCGGCGAGGTTCACGTCGCAGATGACCCGCGCCACGCGATGCTCCGGATCGCCCCACGGGAACACGCGGAACGTGGACAGGTCCGGCGCAAGGAGCATGTCACTCTCCTCGATGCGCACGAACCCCTCGATGCTGGAACCGTCGAACATGATGTCGCCGGCCAGCGCCTTCTCGAACTGGCTCGCGGGCAGCTCGACGTTCTTGTTGATGCCAAGGATGTCGGTGAACTGCAGGCGCAGGAAGGCGACGTTGAGCCGCTGCGCCAGCTCGAGCACGTCCTTCGGGGAAGCGCCTTTGAGGTCAGGCAGCAGTGCGCGCGTTTCAGTCACGGCGCAAAGATAGTCGGACGGTCGGACAGTCTGACAGTCTGACAGTCTGACAGCGGGTCGACTGCAGTCTGACAGCTATACGCTACACCACCGGGTCCCTCGGCCGGAATACAGTTGTGTGTGAATTGGCTGGTGGCCAAAGCGACGCATCTACCCGGTTGTGTAGATCATGGCTGTCAGACCAGTCAGTTGACCCGCTGTCAGACGAGCGAGGGCGAAGCGCGAGCGGGTCAGACTGTCCGACGGTCAGACAGGTTAGTTTTGGTCAATGTCTACCCCATGTCCTTCCTGCGGAGCGCCGGCATCCGGCCGGTTCTGCTCGAGCTGCGGCACCGCGCTCGCCGGTGCCACCTGCGCAACCTGCTCCGCCGCCCTCACGCCCGGTGCGCGCTATTGCCACCGCTGCGGCACGCCTGCCGGCATGACCTCCGCCCCCTCGCGCGGGATGGCCGGTGTGCTTCCCTGGGCCGTCGCCGCGATTGCACTCGTCGCGCTCATCGCACTCGTCGTGGGCCAGCGCTTCGGCGCGCGCAATACGCCGGTCGCCCAGCCGGTCGCTGATGCCGCGGCACCGGCGGGCACCGCGCCCAGCGGCCCCGCCGGCGCCATGCCACGCGCTCCCGACATCAGCCAGCTCACCCCCGAACAGCGCGCCGAACGGCTTTACGATCGCATCATGAAGGAGGTCGAGGCGGGACGTACGGAAAACGTGCGCACCTTCATGCCGATGGCCATCGCCGCGTACGAGATGATCACGCCGCTGAACCTCGACCAGCGCTACGACCTGGGCCGAATCGGGGAGGTCGGCGGCGACACCACCCTCGCGCGCGCGCAGGCCGACACCATTCTCGCCGCGAAGCCCACGCACCTCCTCGGCCTGATCCTCAAGGCGAAAGCAGCGCGCTTGGAGGGCAACGAGTCGCGCGCGCGCGATGCGGACGCCAGGCTGCTGGCCGCCGAGGCAAAGGAACGCGCCTCAGGACTGCAGGAATATCTGTCGCACAAGAACGACATCGATGCCGCCGTCGCCAGTGCCCGCGCCACAGGGAAATAGCGAGGTCGCGCTTGCCGGACGTACATTGCGGTTTCCCGATCCGTGGATCACGCTTGGCGGACCGATACGCGCCGGTGAACGCCGTCCATGTCTCCTGAAGCCGCAGACTCACCCCTGCCAGCTGCATCCCCGGTTCGTGTGACGCCTTCCGCGTCACCCGCACGGATCCTCGTGGTGGATGACGAGGACGCCGTGTCCACCGCGCTCTCCCGCTTCCTGCGTACGCGCGGCTACGACGCGTTCCCGGCCAGCTCCGGCGCCGAAGCCCTGGAACGCATTCGCGAGGAGCGCTTCCAGGTCGTGCTGTGCGACATCCGCATGCCGGTCATGTCGGGACTCGACGTCCTCACGGAAGCGCTCGCGATCGACGGCGATCTCGCCATCATCATGCTGACCGCCGTGAACGAGGCCACCACCGCGACCACGGCGCTGGCCCGCGGCGCCATGGACTACCTGGTGAAGCCGGTGGAGCTGGCCGAGCTCGAGCGCGCGGTCATCCGCGTTGCACACCGGCGCCGTCTCGAGATTGAGCGCCGGAAGGTCGAGATGCTCATTCGCGACGAGGTCGCGGCGCGGTCCGACGAGCTCGAGAGCGAGAAGAACGCCCTGCATGCCCTCGCGCTCGGCATCGCCGAAACGCTCATCAACGCGATGGAAGCGAAGGATGTCTACCTCCGCGGCCACTCACAGCGCGTGGCGGACCTCGGCGCGTCCATTGCCGACCTGCTCGGGTTGAACGCCGACGTGGTGGAGAATGTCCGCCTCGCGGGTCGCCTGCACGACGTCGGCAAGATCGGGATCCGCGAAGATATCCTCAACAAGCCCGGTCCGCTGACGCCCGAGGAATTCGAGCACGTGAAGGATCATGTGCGCATCGGCATGGAGATCCTCGCGCCGCTGAAGCACATGCCCATCGCATTCGAGTATGTGCGCGACCATCACGAGCACTTCGATGGTACCGGCTATCCGCGCGGCCTCGCCGGCGAGCAGATCACGATTGGCGGACGCATTCTCGCCGCGTGCGATGCCTACGACGCCCTCACGTCACGCCGCGCCTTCCGCGAGGCGATGTCGTCGGCCGACACGCTCACGCATCTCGAGAAGTATGTCGGCACGCTGCTCGACCCGGACGTCTTCAACGCACTCTCCCGCATCGTCCGGCGCCGGAAGACGCTCACCTTCATCGATCCGCTCAGCGAGTAACGCGGTCAGTGCGCGTGATGGTGATGCGACCGCGCATGCGTCACCCAGCCGACCACCTGCGCCACACGCGCGCCGAGCTCCCGCGCCGCGTCCGCACTGCCTCCATACGGTGCGACCACCAGCATGCCGATGTCGCCCAGCGTTGCGAGAGCCGGCCAGACGTCCACGGCTGACTCGCCGGGCTCGGCCGGGAAGGCGGCACCGACCTTGTTTTGCCACGCAGAGCGCGGCGCAGTCTCGGTAGGCCCGGCGAGCAGCCGGCTCAGCTCCGGGTGCACCCGCCCATCGGCCGACACCGCGACGACCACCGCGTCGTAGGGCGTAATCTCATCGATGCCCGTGAGTGTCTGATGGATGTTGACCTGCTCGTCGGGCGCCGTGGGGCTGGGCGTGTCCACGCGCCGCAGCTCCACTTCGCTGAAACGGACACTGCGCGCGCCGTCGGCGACCGCGTTGACCATCGTGGTGGGCTGGCCGGCAAAGAGAACGAGTATCTTCGGCATGTGAGCAGGTGCGGGGCAGCGTTGTCGGTGGCGGTACGAGAATGGTCCAATTTACAGCGCTGACAACGGTTTACAGCGAGCCAACGTATATTGTTCGATGCTTTTCCCATCGATTGCCTGGCGACGTTGCGTGCTCGTTGTCGCACTTGCCTTTCCCCTTGCCATCCAGGCGCAGTCCCCCGCTGCAGCGCGCTCCAGCGACTCGCTGCGGCTTTCGCTCGGCGATGCCGTGTCGATGGCCATGCGGCAGAGCGACGAGGTGGGCATCGCGGCCGCCCAGGCCGATGTCGCGGAGGCGCTTTACGGCATCGCTCGCGCCAGCCTCCTTCCACAGCTTCGCCTGAACTCCACCTACACGCACGTGTTCGAGAGCGCGCGTGGCCAGGCGGTGGGTTCGGTGTTCAACCAGCCCAATACCTATTCGGGCAACCTCAATCTCGCGCAGACGCTCTTCCAGGGCGGACGGCTCGTATCGGCGACGCGCGCCGCCGGCGCCGCGCGCGACGCCTCCCACTTCGACGAGCGCGAACAGCGATCGATCATCACGCTGCAGGTGGCACGCTCCTACCTCCAGGTGCTGTTTACCGATCGCATCGCCGAGTTGCAGGCGCAGAATCTCGCGCTGGCATCGAACCGCCTGGCGCAGGTGGAACAGTTCGAGCGCGCTGGGCGTGCCGCGCGCTACGACGTGCTCCGTTCACGCGTCGAGCGCGCGAACATCGAGCCGCTCGCCATCCAGGCGCGCAGCGACCGCGAGCTCGCGATGCTGGAGCTCAAGCGATTGCTCAACGTTCCCGTCGACCAACCCGTGGCACTCGTGACAAAGGTCGATTCCGCGGCGGCGGCGGCACTCGTTGCGGCGGCCGCAGACCCCGCCGCCATTCCGGACCGCGCGTCCGTCCACTCGGCTGAGCTGAATGCTGCGTCGAAGCGACTGGGCATCTCGGCGGCGCGCGCGGATTTCTTTCCCGCCGTCTCGGTCTTCCTTCAATCGGGTTACCAGGCCTTCCCCGGCATCGGCCAGGGTTTCCCGCGCAGCTTCGGCGACCTCACCACCAATGCGTGTCCCGTGGGGTCCGTCGCGGGCAAGGTCTGCCAGAACGGTGGCTGGTTCTCCGATCGGCAAGCGGGCCTGAATATCAGCATGCCGATCTTCGACGGATTTCGCGTGCGGTCGAACCTCGACCTCGCGCAGGCGCAGGCGCGACTCGCGGACCTCCAGCTGCGCCAGCTGCGCGAGGCGGTTTCGGTGGACGTCGCCCGGGCCCGCGCAGAGCTTCGCCGCGCCGGCGCCGTGTTCGCCGCGCGACAGCAGAACTCGCAGGAGGCGAACGAGGCCTTCCAGCTTGCGACCCTGCGTTTCAGCCGGGGGCTCAGCACGCAGCTGGAGGTGTCGGATGCCCAGGTTGCCCTGCTCACTGCGCAGAGCACAGAAGCCCGCGCCACGTACGACCTCTTTCTCGCCTCGGCCGACCTCGCACGTTCGCTGGGCCGTCCCATTCCGCTTCCGTCGTCGGCCCTGGCGCCGGCGGCCACGAGATAGCCATGCTCGCTCGACCCGGCTCCATCGCTGTTCGCTCCCTTGCGCTCGGCGCCACGATTCTCGCGGCTGTGGCGTGCGGAAAGCAGTCCGACGGCTCCGCCACGTCCGCGGGGGCGGCGGCACAACTCCCCGGTACTCCCGCAGCAGCCGGTGCGAAGGCCGGCGCAGCGGGTGCGCGACCCTCGCCGTCCATCACGCTCGCTGCGACGGACGTCGCCACGATCGTGACGGGCACCATCGAGGATGGCACGGCGCTCACGGGCGACCTGCGACCCATCGAGACGATCGACGTCCGTGCGCGCATCGAGGGCGACATCCTCAGCGTGTCCGTGCGTGAGGGCGAGCAGGTGAGCGCGGGCCAGGTGCTCGCGCGCTTCGAGTCCACCGAGCAGGAGAGCAGCCAGAAGAGCGCGGAAGCCGATCGTGCGGCGGCACATGCGGACCTCACCAATGCGCAGTGGACGCTCGAGCAGGATGCCTCACTCTTCAAGGCGGGTGCGATCGCCGAGCGTGACTACAAGAACGCGCAGCAGGCGGTGGCGACGTCGAATGCGCGGTTGGCGGCCACGGAGGCGCGCCTGCGCTCGGCGTCGAACCAATCGCGCGATACGCGAGTGCTGGCTCCCGCATCCGGGATCGTCGACAAGCGGCTGGTTCAGGGTGGTATGCATGTCGCGAAGGGCGCGGCGCTGTTCAGCATCGTGCGGAATGGAACGCTGGAGCTCGCGGCCGCTGTTCCCGCGCGGCTCGCGGGCACGCTGCGCATGGGACAGACGGTGCATTTCGTCGCGGATGCGCGGCGCTTTGATGGACGCATCGCGCGCGTGAGCCCCACGGTCGATCCGGCGACGCGCGCGGTGACGGTGTACGTCGAGATTCCGAATCCCGGTGGCACGCTGCGCGGCGGCACTTTCGCCACGGGACGCATCGTGAATCGCACGTTGACGGACGTGATCACGGTGCCGACCGGCGCGCTTCGGCAGGCCGCGGACGATGGCAGGCCGTTTGTCTATCGGATCGACGGAAAGACGGTGAACGTGGCGCCGATCCAGCTCGGCGCCGTGGATGAGCGCCTGGGCATCGCCCAGGTCACCGAGGGCCTCCAGGTGGGCGACCGCGTCATCGTCGGCAACGTTGGCACGCTCGGCCGCGGCATGCAGGCGACCATCGCCGGCGAGGAACGGGGCAAGAGGAAGAAGGGCTAGTACGGGCATGACGCCCGTGCTTCACCGATAGGCAGGCACGATCATGTTTCTCTCCGACGTCTCGATCAAGCGGCCGGTGTTCGCCACGATGATGATGGTGGCACTCGTGGTGCTCGGCATCGTGAGCTACCAGCGCCTTGCCATCGACGAGTATCCGGACATCACGTACCCGATCGTGATTGCGCAGACGCTGTATCCCGGCGCGTCACCGGAAGTGATGATGCGCGATGTGTCGAAGCCGATCGAGGAGGCGCTGAACACCGTGCAGGGCATCAAGGAGATCACGTCGACGTCCCTTGAGGGCATCTCGATCGTGCGCCTCCAGTTCAACCTCGGTGTGGACGTGGCCGCGGCGCAGCAGGACGTGCAGTCGAAGGTGGCACGCATTCGACGGTCGCTCCCGCAGGACATCCAGGATCCCATCGTCCAGCATTTCGACCCGAACGACTCGCCGATCATGGCGTTCGCGCTGACATCGTCGGAACGGTCGATCCGCGAGATCACCGACCTCGCGAACGAGGTCGTGCAGACGCGCATCGAATCCATCGAGGGCGTGGGCGGTGTGAACATCGTGGGTGGCAACAAGCGCCAGATCCGCATCCAGGTCGATCCGGATGCCATGCGCGCCTACGGCTTGTCGCCCGCACAGCTCACGGCGGCACTTGCCCAGGAGAACCAGGAGGTACCAGCTGGCCGGATCGAACGCGGCGCGACGGAGCGGCTCGTGCGGGTCACCGGACGCATCACCGATCCCAGGGCCTTCTCGGAAATTCCGGTGGCGGTCCGTCGAGGTACGCCCATTCGCATCGGGGACGTGGCCACCGTGGTGGACGGCGCGGAAAACCGCAGAACGGCCGCCCAGATTTCCACGAGCGAACGGCCGACGGCCATCTCCGCCGTATCGCTCGAAGTGCTGAAGATCTCCGGCTCCAACACGGTGCAGGTCGCGGATGCCGTGAAGGCCGCGGTGGCAGAGCTCGAGCGGCAACTGCCGGCCGACATCCACATGATGATCATCCGTGACGATTCGCGTCGCATTCGCGAATCCCTCGCCGACGTCCAGCTCACGATCGTGCTCGGCGCCGTGCTCACGATCATGATCATCTACCTGTTCCTGAATTCCTGGCGTTCCACGGTCATCACGGGGCTCACACTGCCCGTGTCGATCATCAGTGCGTTCTTCATCATGTGGGTGTTCCACTTCACGGTGAACACCATGACGCTGCTCGCCCTGTCGCTCGCAATCGGCCTCCTGATCGACGACGCCATCGTGGTGCGCGAGAACATCGTCCGGCACCTGGAGATGGGAAAGGATCACGCTGCGGCCGCACGGGAGGGGACGAGCGAGATCGGCCTCGCCGTCATGGCCACCAGCTTTGCGGTGATCGCGGTGTTCATCCCCGTGGCGTTCATGGGTGGCATGATCGGCAAGATCTTCCTCCAGTTCGGCGTGACGGTCGCGTTTGCGGTGCTGGTATCGCTGTTCGTGAGCTTCACGCTCGACCCCATGCTCTCGAGCGTCTGGGCGGATCCCGAGGTGGAACACGCGGCCAACGACGGTGGCGAGGCGCAGCGCCAGCAGCGCGCGAAGGCGAACTTCATACGCCGTGGCGCGTTCGCCTTCAATGACTGGTTCGAGCGCGTGGCGGATCGCTATCCGCGCGGGTTGAGCTGGGCCCTCTCGCATCGCCTGCCCGTGCTCGCAGCCGCCGCACTCACCGTCGGCGCCAGCTTCTACATCATCCCCAGGCTCGGCTTCACGTGGATGCCCGATGTGAACGGCGACGAGTTCGGAGTCGGCTTCCGCACGCCGCCGGGCTCACGCCTCGAGTACACGCTCGCCAAGGGGGAGGAGATCGCGGCGTTCCTCCAGAAGCTCCCGGAAACCGACTTCACGTACCTCACGGTGGGCGGCGGTTTCCGCGGCACCCCGAACAACGGCAGCATCTTCGTGTCGTTGAAGCACGGCCACAAGCGGTCGCTGTTCGCGATCCAGACGGACCTGCGCGGCAAGCTGAAGCAGATCCCCGGCGTGCGTCCGTCGATCACGGGCCAGCAGTCGATCTTCAGTCGTGGCCAGCAGCCGCTCGTCGTCAACATCCAGGGCTCGGAGAGTTCGCGCCTCAAGATCGCGGCGGACCGTGCGCTCCAGGCGGTAAAGTCCGTGCCCGGTGTCGCGGAGCCGAATTCGAGCGACGACGGCGACATCCCGCAGCTCGACGTGCGCGTCGACCGTCAGGAGGCATGGCGCGCGGGACTCGGCGTGGGCAGTGTCGCGGCGACGCTCCAGCCCCTGTTCGCCGGCCGCCGAGCGACGACGTGGGAAGATTCGCAGGGCTTCTCGCACGACGTTGTAGTGGTGTTCCCCGATTCGCTCCGCGCCTCGGCCGAGGATGTCTCGCAGCTCCCGGTGGCCAGCTCGTACACGGACGCGCGCAGCGGGCTTCCGTCGATGGTGCCGCTCTCCCAGGTCGCCGACGTACGCGCCGGTGTCGGGCCGCAGCAGATCGAGCGGCGGCAGCTCGAGCAGCAGGTACAGATCCGTGCGGGTGTGCTCCCTGGATTCGCCATGGGCGAGGTGGCGGCCAACGTGCAGGCGGCCGTGGACGCGATCGGATTGCCGCCAGGCTACCATGCCGTATTCGGCGGCGACGTGCAGAATCTCCAGGAAACGCAGGGCTATGTGCTGAGCGCGCTCGGCCTGGCCGTCGTGTTCATCTACCTCATCCTCGCCTCACTGTTCGGGTCGTTCCTCCAGCCGCTGGCGATCATGCTCGCGCTCCCGCTCAGCTTCATCGGCGTGGCGCTGGCGTTGCTGCTCACGGGCGGGAACATGAACGTCATGACGATGATCGGTGTCATCATGCTCATGGGCCTGGTCACGAAGAACGGCATCCTGCTCGTGGACTTCGCCAACCAGCTCCGCGGCGAGGGACAGCAACGGGTGCCGGCGCTGCTCTCGGCGGGCCGGATCCGCCTGCGGCCGATCATCATGACGACCGTCGCCATGATCTTCGGTATGCTGCCCCTGGCCCTGGCCATTGGCGCTGGCGCGGAGGCGCGTGCGCCGATGGCCCGTGCGGTCATCGGTGGGCTGATCACGTCCACGCTGCTGACGCTGTTCGTGGTGCCCGTGATGTACACCTACCTCGACGATCTCGGGAGCTGGGTGGCGTCGAAGTTCACCACGGCCGCCGATCACGAAGCGCGTGGTATTTCGCCCGAACCGGCTATCGGCGACTGAGGTCCGTCCCGAATTCGCTTGACGTAGTGTGCGCAGGGCCTTACAAGGCATTGTAGACGGAACGGTGGCGCGCCTGCGGGGGCACATGTCGTGCAGGCGAGGCCGCGACATCGACCGATCGACAAAGGTCCGACTGTCCTATCTCCAGAGGAGGCGGTGATGCCGCGCGGTGACGAGTTGAACGAAGAGCTCCGATTCTCCGATCGCGACGATGACGTCGATGATCTTGGCTATGGCGGCGGCGGATCGTCGTCCTATGACGACGATG
>JBBQFW010000124.1:0-10714 GCA_038322445.1 Gemmatimonadales bacterium | reverse complement strand
ATCTCCGGAGGGTAGATTCGGAAGGCCTTTCCGTTGGCGGGGCGGTACGCGCGGAATCCGCGTCGGTCCGTCGTAAGCACCGCGCCCAGGTGAAGCGCGTCGGCGAGCGTCACCAGCGCCGCATCGGCAAAGTCCATCGGCACCGTGGCATAGCGATCCATCAGCCGTGCCGCGTGCCGCAGGGCGGGCCGGTCAAGCGAAAGGATCGGCACGTCGGCGTCGAGCAGAAGATCGAGCACCAGCGACGCGCGCGCGCGGCCACGTCCGACCATGTGGCACGCTTCGGTGACGACTGCCTCCGTGGTGACACACCGTTCGATCAGCTCCGTGACAGCGTCCGCACAGCTCCGGTGCCACTGATCCGACGCGTCGAGCGTGGCGACGATCGGTCCCGTATCGAGCAGCACGTCCCTCACGCGGAACGCCCTCACTCGCGCCAGTTGTGCGAGCGGAGGCGTTGCGCGAGATCATCGCGCTCGAGACTCGGACGATCGAGCGACACCGCGCCAATGTACGGCTCCAGACGTTCGCGCACCGAGGTGGTACGCGGCGGCTCAGCGCCAGGCCCAAGGTACGCCTGGAGTGCTTCGCGCACGAGCTGCGAGCGCTTCGCTCCCGTTGCTTTCGCGCGCGCGGCCAGGCGTCGCGCGAGGTCGGCGGGAACACGGAGTGTGAGTTGGGCGTCCATGCAGTGCAATGTAATGCATTTGGAATACTGAGCAAAGGCGCGAATGCGTGGAGCTGCGTTCGGCCGGTACACGGCGCGTAAGCCGAGATCCCATGCACTGCGATGCAATGCACCGCTGACGACCCGTAAGCACCAGTTTCTCCCGCTTCGGGAAAGATGAGCAAGATGCCGAGGTGATCGCCCTGGAAGTGTACAATGGGGCGAGCGAGATTCCCGCCCAGGTCATCGGAACGAACTACTGTGGCGTGGTCTCGGTCTGGACCAAGTAGCCCGTGCTATCTGCCACCGGTCGCGAGAACTGTCCGCGATTCGGTCACACCTTCTACCGCGGACCGCGTGAACTTCACGGGGAAGTAGCGGTCATCCTTCCACAGCTCGAACAGGTCGCGGTAGTGGGGGCTGTCGACATTGCCCGACTGGCCGGGCGCATTCGTGCCCATGGCGCCGTCCCAGTCGCCCGCTTCGACGATGAGGCGAAATGTGGCGCCGGACCGCTGGTTCGCACCGTCGCCGGTAGAGCCCACGGTGTTGCCATCGCCGCCGCGCGGCCATGGTCCCACCTCGAAGCGCGGCTTCATGGTCGCGCTGATCGCCGCGCTCATGGGGTGCTCGAGGAGCGCGAAGTGATACCGTCCCCACGACCACGTTGACATGTCCGCGCCGTACACGCGCGTCAGTTCACCGACGGCGGCACCGAGGCTGGAGATGAGCAGGGAATCGCGCGTCTTCACCGGATTGCCTCCGAAGTCCGCGCCCGGTGACGTGAGCCACCCCTGCACGACCTTCATGGGGACGTACTCTGCAAAGCCCTGCGCCGACGCGGGTACGACGAGGCGTGTCGTGCTCGCCGACAGCGCGCGATACCACGCTTCGTAGATCCCGGCGCCAACGGAACCCTTGTCGAGCACATGATCCCACGCCAACAGCGTCTGCCGCGCGCGTTCCGTTGCGAGGTCGTCCGACTTGAGCGACGCGAGCAACGGAACGAGGGCGCGGGCGGGGAGCGACATGTAGTCCGTCTGCAGCCGCATCATCTCCGGCATCGAAACATGGCTGCTGGCGTCGAGCACCTCGGCAATGCGAGTGGCGCGGTAGTCGTCGGCCCACTCCCAGCCGATCGCGTCACGATGCGCGAAGCCATCAGGTGTAAGGTTGTTGTTGGCCGTCGCGATGAAGCCACGGGACGGATTGAGGGCGTGCGGCTTCTCGAGAATCGGCAGGTAGCCCGCCCAGTCGAAGCGTCCGTCGCCCGGCACGGGCACGAGTCCGCTCGAGCGCGGACGAATCGGCGCGATGCCCACCGCCTGCCATCCGATATTGCCGGCGGTGTCGGCCCAGATCATGTTCTCGCCCGGGATGTTGCTGAAGCTGCAGGCAGCGCGGAATTCCTTCCACGTTGTGGCCTGGTCCATTCGCAGCGACGTCATGTACGGAGCACCGCCCGGCTCGAGCCACGCCGCGCGCACCGCGTAGGCCAGGTGGCGGGCCGTGTCCTCGTAGACCACGGGGCCGTGACGGGTGTACCTGAGCACGACGACCTGCGGCTGTTCGCCCTTTACACGAATCGTGTCGTGGATGCTGCGCATTGATTCCCAGCGGCCGCGATACTCGTACTGCGACGGTGCTGACGGGTTGGTCTTGTACGCGTAGAGATCCTCACCATCGGTCTGGAAGATCGTGAGCCCCCATGCGCCATGCTCATTGTGGCCGATGGAGACGCCGGGAATCATGGGCTCGCCTCCACCGATGACATTCCAGCCCGGCGCATTCAGGTGGACGAAATACCGCAACGACGGCGCGCCCACCTGCCGGTGCGGATCGTTGGCCATGAGTGCGCGCCCGCTCTGCGTGCGTCGCCCGCTCACGACCCAGTTGTTGCTGCCGATGTCGCGACGGTGATGCGCGCGCAACTCCTCGTCGGCGACGGAGTCGAGCATGGCGAGACGACGACCGGCGACGCTATCACCGCGATACGCCGTCCGCAGGTCGGACGACTCGAATCGCATGGGCGCACGAAAGGCGTCATACAGGGCGAGGATCGGGGCATCGAGCGCCGCGCCGCCGAGCATCGGATCGAGCGCGAGGTTCGGTGCGGGACCAGGATGAAAACCCGCGAGCTTCTCCAGCAGCGGCGCGCCGTGATGGGCGACGAAGCGGCCATAGGTGAGTTCTTCGTCGATGTTGCCGAGCAGGCCCTGGTGTCGCGAGATGATGACGTCCGGTGTCCACCGGCCGGGCGTGATGCCGAGCATGCGCAGTTCCATCGGCACGAGCGAGGAATCGCGACGCATTGCGTCCACGTAGGCATTTACCCCCTCGACGAACGCGCCCACGATGGCCGCCCCGTGTGGATGGTACCGTGCGAGTTCCGCCGACATGCTGCCGCGGTACCGAAAAAGGCGGGCGCCCTGATCCCGCATCAGCGCCCGTCGTCCGACCACCTCGGCCATGGTGCCGGTGGCCTGCCGACGCCAGACTTCGAACTGGTATGCGCGCTCGCGCACGGCGGTATATCCCTGCGCGAAGAAGAGGTCGTGCTCGTTCGCGGCATATATGTGCGAGATACCCCAGCGGTCCCTCAGCACTTCCACTGGGCGATGGACTCCGCGCGCGCGCAGTGTGTCGGCGTGCGGGAGCTGCGCATGCCCCGAGGGGACGCCGCCAATCATCATGGCGAGCGCGGCGATGATCTTACGCATCAAATGGTTCTGCATCCGGCGTTCCTGGGTTGGTAGCTGCTAGCGGACAAGGCTGAATCACGTTCCGGTTCTGGTGCACTGCGTTGCACTCCTGCGTCGGCGCGCGCATACTGAACGATCATCGCACCAGTGTCGCACGTCCACCAGTCACGCGCGCCCCATGTCGAAGCCGAGCCGCACACGCCTCGTTCTGTTTTGCGCTGCCCTTGTTGCAGCGTGCGCGACGGGGCAGCCAACCAGTCGCAGCGACACCAGCATGCTCACGAAGTTGGATATCGAGCAGGGCGGGAGCAGCATCTTCACTGCCCGGGAGGCGGTGCGCATCCTCCGGCCCCAGTGGCTCGCCCGCCCCATGGGGCGCGTCGCCTCGTCCAACATGGGTACGAGCGGGGGAGGCGGGCAGGAGGTGATCATCTACATCGATGACAAGCGACAGCCCGACTTCGAGTCGCTCGCCACGGTCCCCGCGGCGAAGATCGTGGAGATGAAGTATCTCGACCAGAATCGTGCGGTGCTGCTGCGCGGACCGGGTCACGAAGCGGGGGTCATCGAGGTGACGACGTCCGACAAGCGCAAGTAGGCCGCGCGCTCACGGGATCGGCTTCGTCGCGGTTGCCTGTTCGAGAAGTACAGCGGCGCGCGCCACGAGCTCGCTCTCGCGCGTGAGCGCCGCCGCGATGCGGACGATTTCCGCATCGGCCAGCGCCCAGTCCTTCTGTTCGATGGCCTCGCGCACGCCGGGCATCGTCTTCACGCCGTAACCCGTATAGAAGCCTGGTGCATACAGCGAGTGCATGTACCATGGCCGCTTCGGCAATCCATCGGGCATCAGGAGCGCCTGATCCGACTGCCGCAGCAGTGCGTTGACCTGCGCGAGTGAGGCCGCCGATGCGCTGGTCGACGCCACGCCAGCGTAGGCCGTCTCGAATCGCGCGGCGGCGCTGTCGAGCGCGACCGACGCGTTCTCGAGCGGCGCGAAGTTGAGCGCCTTCGCGGCGGGCGATGCCTTGGGCGCCTGTGTAGGACGGCGCGGATCATTGACCATCGCAAAGGCGCCTTCCGCGATCTGGCGGTTGAGCTCCTCGATCTGCTTCGCCGTCGTCTCACGGAGCGCCTTGAGCTCGGCGATGTACCCGCGCGTCGTCTCCGACAGGTTGCCGAATTCCTCGGGCAACACGTCCGCGTCGGCCACGCGCATGATCATCATTCCCGCCGCCTGCGCGAGCGCACGTCCATACACGAAGGACGTATCGCTGAAGTGGGTGTACCAGTAGAAGCTGTCGTAGATGGAGTGGTAGATGCCGCCGTCATCCTCCCCACCGAATCCGACATTCAACGTGGGGACGCCGGCATGCTGGAGGAACGGCGTGAAGTCCGATCCCGAGCCCAGCGCGTCGATGCGGAGGTCGCTGCGCGTGCGGGCTTCCTTGCTGCCCCCCACGATACGCGCCGCCCGCAGGCGGGCGTTGACAGGCTTGTTCGTTTCCGGGTCGATGACATCCTGCCCGATCTCGTTCGCGAAACGCTCGAGCGAATGCGATCCCTCGACGCCGAAGAAGCCGCGGCCGTTGGAATCGCTGTTCAGGTAGAACACGGCCTTGCGCCGGAGTTCGTCCTGGTGCTGCTCCACCCATTCCGTGCTGCCCAGCAACCCGGGCTCCTCGCCATCCCACATGGCGTAGATGATCGTGCGCTTCGGCCGCCATCCCTGCTTGACGAGTGCGCCCAGCGCGCGCGCCTCCTCCAGCTCCGCCACCGCGCCGGAGATCGGATCCTCGGCGCCATTTACCCATCCGTCATGATGATTGCCGCGAATGACCCACTCGTCCGGGTTGGTCGAACCCGGCAGGCGCGCAATGACGTCGTAGAGCGGCTTGATCGACCAGTCGAATGCGAGCTTGAGGTGGACGCGCGCCGCACCGGGTCCGAGGCGGTAGGTGATCGGCAGTCCACCACGCCATTCGGCTGGTGCCTGCGGACCGCTCAGCGCGGCGAGGAGCGGCTCCGCGTCGGCATAGGAAATGGGCAGCACAGGAATCTTCATGATCGTCTGGGCATCGGCGCGATCGAGCCGCTTCGCACCGGGTGTTGCGCCCACACCTGGCGTGAGCGGGTCTCCCGGATACGTCGGCATGTCCATCACGCTGCCGCGCTGCACGCCGTCGCGCGGCCGGAAGGGACCCGCGGGATAGGTCTCGCCGGCCCCGAATCCGTCGTCGCGCGGGTCGGAGTAGATCAACGCACCCACCGCGCCGTGCTCGTAGGCGACCTTGGGCTTGATGCCGCGCCACGAGCCGCCGTAGCGGGCAATCACTATTGCGCCCTTCACGGAGATACCCCGGCGCTCGAGCGTTTCGTAGTCGGCCGGAACGCCGTAGTTCACGTAGACGAGCGGTGCCGTGACGTCGCCATCCGCCGAGTAGGCGTTGTAGGTGGGTAGTTGTTCGCTGCGTTGGTCGGTGGTGGGATCGTCCTTGAGGATGGGCTCCTCGATTTTTGCGGTAAAGCGCGTGGGCGCGACCAGCTCGAGCACGCGCGTTACCGGCGTGGGAAACAGGACGTCGAACTGCTCGATCGCTACCTGGAACCCATAGGACTCGAATTGCGCCTTCAGCCAGAGCGCGTTGTCGTGGTCATAGGGTGAGCCGACATGGTGCGGGCGGAGGGACAACCGGCGCATGGACTCACGCATGCGCGCGGGCTCCGGCATCGCGCGGAACTTCGCCTCCCATTCGCGTTCGATCTTCGCGCTTGCCGTCGTGAAGCCGCGCATAGGCGCGTCATCACCGGGCGTGGCGGCGGGAATGGCCCACAGCAGGGCGGCGGGAACGGCCAGGGCGCGGAAACGTCGCATGATCTGTGGGACGAGGCGTGGGTGGGCAAACATGCGTCGAAGGTCGCGTCGGCCGGAGGTGAACGCAATGGCGATGAGCACGACTTTCATTTGCGCGATGCGGGCACCGGTCGCATACTCGTGCTGTCTGCCACGCCGTATTTCACCTGGACACGACACCATGACGTTCACGCCTGCATCGAGCGGTCGGCGCGCGTGCGCCGGCAGCAGTGCCGCCGCGTGTCGTCGTGTGGTGTCCATCGCCTGCTGTACCGCGGTGATTGCGAGCTGCGGATCCGCCAGCGATTCCTCGGCGCCCGCGTCGTCCACGCCCGCGCTCACCAGCCTCCGCGTGGATTTCTCGACGGACACCACCGAGACAGGCCTGCTGGCGACGGCGACCGCGACCGGGCTCGACCAGCGTGGTGCGCCGATCGGCATCGGCGCCGTCACCTGGAGCTCGACCTCACCCGCCGTCGCGACGGTCACACCGGATGGTATGATCACCGCCGTAACGGTCGGAACCACGACGCTCGTGGCCTCGTCCAACGGAGCGCAGGGACGGCGGCTTTTTACCGTGGTGAGGCCGGTCGTTGCGCATCTCCTCATCACCCCGGAAACAGCGCGACTGGTGCGCGGCGCGAGCCTGTCCCTCAGCACCGCGGCCATCACCGTGAATGGCCGGCTCATCGAGGGACGTCCTGTAGCTTTCACGACCTCGGATCCCACGCGCGCCACCGTGTCGCCGGCGGGGCTCGTGGCAGCGGTGTCGCCGGGCGATGTCGTGCTGACGGCCACGAGCGAAGGCGCGAGCGCGTCGACCGCGCTCACCGTCACCGCAATCCCCGACTCCGTGCAGACCGTGACGGTGACGCCCGCAAGCGGCGCACTCACGGTGGGCGGAACCGTTCAGCTCTCCGCGACCCTGGCAGACGCACGCGGCGTGATCCTGGGCGGACGCGCCCCCGTGTGGACCGTAACGGGCATCGTCGGCGCGAACGTCGCGACCGTTTCGAGCACGGGCCTCGTGACCGCAACGGGACCGGGCACAGCGCTGGTCCAGGCATTCAGCGAGGGACAGAATGGCGCGGCCACCATCATCGTCGCGGACAATGTCGACCCGAGCATCGTGGTCACATTCGCCTTGCCGGTCGAAAATGCGCTCGTCGGGGACACATTGAACATTATCGTGAACGCAACGGCGCCGAACACGCTCGCATCGGTGGTCGCCGAGGTGGGGACCACTCGAATTACGGTGCGCCTCGAGTACCGGAAGGTTGGCGCGCTCGGCGCCGCCTACCTCTGGGTCGGCACGCTGGACGTCACCGATATCCACGCCGGGCCCACTCAGATCCTCGTGACCGCGACAGACAGCCGTGGCGGCCACGGCGTCGCCACCCGGCAGTTCCAGCGCGACACGCGAACGGGTAAGGGCGGCAGCTCCCAGCAACCGCCAAGCAAGTAAGGCGACCGAACGGCGTGTCTGGCCGGCCGGTGCTCCCGCGGTCGGTATCGCGTTCGAACGTGTGCGCGGCTGCCAACCGGACACGCGACCTCCGTCCGGACTGACACGTCGCGCCCACTACGTCTGCAATGCGCGCATGGCGCAACGCGCGCGCGTGGCTTACCATCGCAGTCGCGGGCGTGCATCGGTGCCCCACCTGCGCAAACCCGAGAGAGTCACGACCACCGATGGGGAAATGCTCGCGAGCCGTGTTCGGCTCATTGGTCGTGCCGCTAGTGCTCGTCTCTGCGTGTGAGTCGACGCGCGCCGTCGATCCGCCCTGGCATCAGGAGGCCGGCTACCGCTGGCGCGACCTGGTCATCCCAACGCGCGGCCATGCCGGGTTCACGATGCTCAACGCCGGCACGACGGGCCTCACCCATCGCAACGACGTTGACGACGAACACGCGATGGCCAATCGCAACCTGCTCATCGGCGCCGGAGCCGCCCTCGGTGACATTGACGGAGATGGGCGTCCCGACGTCTTCCTGGCGTCCGTCGAAAAACCCGCGGCGCTCTATCACAACGACGGCGGGTTCCACTTTACCGACGTCACAGCGACCAGCGGCATCGACACGCGTGGCCTTGCCACGACCGGCGCCGTATTCGCCGACGTCGATGGCGACGGTGACCTCGATCTCATCTGCGGCACCCTTGGCGGACCGCTGAAGCTGTGGCTCAACGACGGCAAGGGACACTTCACCGATGCAACGGCGGCGAGCGGCCTGGCCGGTGGGTACGCGGTGACGACGATGACGCTGGCCGACGTGGACGGCAACGGCACGCTCGACCTGTACGTCGCCACCTACAAGCAGCGCAGCGCGCTGGATGCATATCCGCCCGGTGCGCGCGCCTTTGACCAGGTCGTGAAGAAGGTCGGCGACAAGTTCGAAGTCGTCGACGCCTGGAAGAAGGAGTACCGCCTCGATGAGCGGCCGGATCTCGGCGGCGTCGTGCGATCGCAGCGCGCCGACGTCGATCTCTTCTTTCTCAACGATGGGCACGGTCACTTCACGCGCGTGCCGATTTCCGGCGCTCGCTTCCTGGACGAAACCGGAAAGCCGCTGAGCACGGAGCCCGATTACTTCACGCTTGCGGCGCGGTTCTACGACGTGAACGGCGACGGCGCCCCCGACCTGTATGTCTGCAACGACTTCGAGGATCCCGACCAGTTCTGGCTCAACGACGGGAAGGGCGGATTCCGCCTCGTGCCCGCGCTCGCGATGCGCGAAACGAGCAACGCATGCATGTCGGTCGACTTCGCGGACGTGAATCGCGACGGGCATGTGGACGTCTTCACGACCGACATGCTGAGCCCCACACTACAGGCGCGGCAGCGACAGATCTTCACCCACACGCCGTTGCCCAAGCGTGTGGGCCTGACCACGGATCGCGCGCAGTGGATGCGTAACGCGCTGCAGCTCGCGCGCGGCGATGGCACCTGGGCCCAGGCCGCGGATTTCGCCGGCGTAACGGCGACCGACTGGTCATGGGGCTCGGCCTTCGTCGACGTGGATCTCGATGGCTATGAGGACCTGCTCGTGGTCAACGGGCATCGGTGGGACATCCGCGACGCGGATGGCGTCAACCGCCTCGGCAGCACCATCAATCCCATTCCCTGGAATCGGGAGCAGGGCGAGTTCCCGCGCCTCGCCGCCCGCAGCATCGCATTGCGCAATACGGGCGACGTCCGCTTCAGCGACGCGAGCAGGGAGTGGGGGTTCGGCGTCGACGAAGCGATCTCGCAAGGCATCGCGCTCGCCGACTTCGATGGCGATGGTGCGCTCGACGTGCTCGTCACCCGGCTCGATGCGGCACCGGTCGTGTATCGCAACGAGAGCGGCAATCCGCGCGTCGCCGTGCGGCTGCGTGGTGCTGCACCGAATACCCGCGGCATTGGTGCGAAGATCACCGTGACCACCACGTCGCTGCCCGCGCAGTCCCGCGAGATGACCGACGGCGGATACTACCTCTCGGGCAGTGACGAGGAGCTGGTGTTCGCCACGGGCCGCGATTCGCTCGTCGACATCACCATCCAGTGGCGGAACGGAAGGCACTCCGTGTTGAAGCACGTTCCGCGCAACCGCCTCTACGAGATCGACGAGACCGGTGCGACTGTTCCCGCGCCGAGCGCGACAGCCGGTGACTCATCGCAGTCGCTCTTCGCCGATGCCACGTCGCTTCTCGGTGGGCATGTGCACGTCGACACCCCCTTCGACGACTACGCGCGACAGCCATTACTGCCCAACCGACTGAGCCAACTCGGCCCGGGCATCAGCTGGATCGATGTTGATGGCGACGGACGCGAGGATCTCGTCGTCGGCACTGGGGCGGGCGGATCGCTGACCGTCCTGCGCAATGCAGCTGCGCACTTTGCTCCACTTCGCGCACCTGGCGCGCCCGCGAAGTGGGATCTCACCACCATCCTGCCCGTACCTGCACCGGGCGGGGGCACGATGCTCGTCGCGGGGCAGTCGAGTTATGAGGCCGGCTCACCGGCGGAAGCACTGCACGTGGCGTCAGTGCTCGGATTTGCCATGCATGCTGGCGCACCGGCATTGCCCGTCACGTTGGCACCGCCCGAAAGCGCCAGTGTCGGACCCCTCGCACTGGGCGACGTGAATGGCGACGGCCTGCTCGATCTCTTCGTCGGTGCACGCGTCATCCCGGGAACGTGGCCGTTTCCAGCGCCGTCACACCTTTACCTCAGAACCGCCGACGGCCGCTTCGTGCCCGACACGGCGAATGCGCGCGCACTCGCGTCGCTCGGCCTGCTGTCCGCTGCGACCTTCGCCGACCTCGATGGCGACGGGTGGCCCGACCTCGTGGTGGCGGCCGAGTGGGGACCGGTGCGCGTGTTGCACAATGACCATGGTCGCTTTCGCGATGTCACTCGCGAGCTCGGACTGGTCGGGTACACCAGTCGATGGAACGGGCTGGCGGTGGGCGACATGGACGGCGACGGACGGCTCGACATCATTGCCACGAGC
>JBBQFW010000123.1:0-10808 GCA_038322445.1 Gemmatimonadales bacterium | reverse complement strand
CGGCGTTGACCACGTCATCACCGGCGAAGAGCTTCCCGTTCGAGCCGTCGCGAATGTCGCGGATGGCGGCGGCGTGACGCGCCTCGACCGACACGATCTTGCCCGCCAGAAGCAGGTACGCTGGGGTCGTGAGATACTTGCCCGCGCCATTGTAGGCGGAGACACCGGTGTCCTCCAGCAACTGCGAGGTGCTCAGGAGCACAGCCCGGTTGGCCGTGAGCGTGCCGACGGTGGTCGTGTTGAAGTTGATGGCGGGAATGGCCGCGGAGCCGAGTATCCTCTTGAACCACTCGCGGTGAATGACCTCGTGCTTCTGGAGGTCCGTCAGCACTTCCTGCTCATTGGGGCTCAGTGCGGTGAAGCCTGGCGACGTGAGCGCCGCGATGTAGTAAGCGGCCTCGAGTTGCTCCAGCGCGTAGGCATAATTGAGGATGCCCGTGTCGTTCGACAGGTCGAGCGTGTACGTGGTGGTGGTCGGTGGGTTCGTGACGTTGTTGTCGCTGCCGCAAGCCGCAAACACGCTCGGCAACAACACGATGCTGCCACCAACTCCCATCGTGCGCAGGAAATTGCGCCGGGTGGTCGAGCGGAACAGCGTTTCGGCTCGGTCAATGACGACCGTGCGCTCTTCGAGAGACATCCCCGTTTCTCCTCGTCCGGCAAGTGTGTGAACGCACGTGTAACGCCGGCTCAACGCGCGTCTCTGGCGCAGCACCCTGGCTGCCTCCATTAATAGGCATTGCGAGAAGTGCGCCACTCTGTTCAATTATCACGAACAGGCTTACTTTCTGGCGACCTCTGGCGACAACAGCGCGCGCCAGAAATGCATAGAGCCAGTCAGACAAGCCTGCCCGAAGTGGGCTTGATCCACTCACCGAGGCATCTTTAACCATGCCCAATCCAACGCAGACTTCCTGATGGCCGCCGAACAGCGCGACGAAATTGTCGATGCGATGCGGGGTCGCCTGTTGCGGGGCATCCAGGCCGGGACGCTCATACCGGGTGATCGACTCCCCGGCTCACGCGAGGTCGCGGCGGAGTTCGAGACCGACTATCGCGCCGCGATCGCCGCATACAAGGCCCTGCAGGCAGAAGGCCTGGTGGAGCTGCGCCCGCGCGGCGGCGTCTACATTGCCCCGCGTAAGAATGGCCTTGGCGGCACGCCACCGGTCTCCGAGTCGTGGATTGCGGACATCTTCTCCGCCGCCCTGAACCGCGGCATCGCCGCGCCGGAGCTGATCGAGCTGTTGCCCCGATGCGTCGAGACGCTCCGCTTACGCTCCGTGGTCATCGCAGACACGGACGATCAGGTGCACGGTTTATGTCGTGAGTTGCGCGATGACTTCGGCTTCGAGGCCGAAGGCGTCCTCTCCGACGTCACCCGCGGAGCGCACCCCGCACCGCTCGCTGTGCGACGCGCGGATCTCCTCGTGACCGTCAAGGCCCACGCCGATTGGGTGATCGCACTCGGCAGGGAGCTGCAGAAGGACGTCATCGTCATCGCCGTGCGCCCCGAGTTGCGGCAGGGCGAGTGGACGATGTTGCTGCGACGTCCAGTGTACGTCGTCGTCGCGACCGTGCAGTTCGGCGATATGCTGCGCCGCTTCTACGCGGAGGTGCCAGGGATCGACAACCTGCGTATCATCGTGTTTGGGCAGGATGAACTCTCGAGCATTCCCGACGGCGCGCCCACCTACATCACGCAGGGCGTGCGGAAACAGCTTGGAGCGGTGCGTGTCCCGGGTCGCATCATTCCGGCGGCGCGAACGATCGCGGCGGATTCCGCACGCGAGATCTTCACGTTCGTGGTGCGACAGAACCTCGAAGTGCTGTGGAAGACGGATCGATGAGCTCGGCGGGAGTTGCCAGTTCGCGCTGCAGTGACGTGACCAGCACCTGCGCCACCGATTCGAGGATCGACCGTTCGCCCTGAGGCAACAACCGGGGCCGGACGTCAAAGTGGCAAAAGGTGCCCCATAGCTGCCCGTTCGCGCCGCGCAGCGGCACGCCGGCGTACGACATGATCGAGTCGCGCGACGGATGATGCACCAACCGCGCGTCGGACCGCGAGTCGCCCGTCTCGAACGGTCCGGACGCATACGTCAGCGCGCAGTAGGTGTCGTCCAGTCGCGTGACTTCACCCGACAGGTTCATGTCGGGGTTCTCGCGGTCGAACAGCACGACATTGCAGAGGTGTGGCGGGTCGACCCGGTAGATGCCGGTGAATCGGAAGCGCGTGCGCCCGTTCAGGAACTGGATCGCTTGCCGCACCCCGTGCGCCGCAACGATCGACTGACACTCGGCGCAGACGCTATCAGTGAAAGACGCCCGGGGTACCGGATGCTGACGATCCATCATTTTTTGCGCTCCATCAACAGTGCGATCACGTTGCGGAATGCATGCAGAATGCGCGCCCCTATGGCGAGCTCGAGTGCCCAGAGTCGGTTGCCAGTTTGGCGATCATCTGACCGACCTACTGCCCAACCCAGTAGTTGACCTTGACCTGGAACACATTGGTCGGCCGATCGCGAAAAAGCGCCGTGCGCTGCGTTGTGAAATCGAACGCTCCCACCGCGTCGTATCCCGATCGCAGCTGCGTCCACACGAAGTACACCGTGGAGCCCGGACGATACTCCCAGCGCAGCACCGCATTGCCGATGAACGAGCGTACCGTAAAATCGGGATTGGCAAACGAGAACGGATTGGCCGGGCCCGCGCCGTCAGGATCCACGGTGTACGTACCGCCGGAGCCTGTCGGCGCCGGCGCATAGTTGATCGTGCCGACATCCGTGCCGTAGACCAGCTTCTGCACGCTGCGCGGCGCAGCGAACTCACGGAAGTTCAGGTACGCGCCGCTTGCGATGAAGGGTTGCGCATAGAGCTGGAGCGTCAAGTCCGGCGTGAACGTCCAGTTCACGCGGGTATCGAGGGACAGCGTGCGTGACCGCACGTAGCCGAACACGTACCGCTTGCCGGAGAAGGCCGTCGCCGTCGGATCGGGTACGGCTTCCACATACTGTGCAACGTCCTCGTCGGCATTGAACGATGGGGACAGGCTGACAAAGACGTTCGTCGCCGGCTTCATCGCGACGCCCGGACGGATTCTCAGGCTGTGGATACTCGCATCGATGCCACGCGACCCGGAGACGTTGATGTCGTAGACCACCTTCTGCCGTGCATCCGTGGAAATCTCGCCACTCAGGTAATTGTAGCCCGTCCGTTTCACCACCGGCCCGCCACGCGTGATGCGGTCGTCGAGCACGGTGGGGTGGATGATCACGAAGCCGCGAACGTTCCAGTAGCTCGGCAGCTCGACCGCAGCGAACGCCTGCGATTGCAGGTCGGTCCGATCCCCGTCGTAGTTGAACTGCTGCTGCCCACCGCCAAGGATGATGGCGCTGCGATACCAGGTGGTCGGCGTGCTCCACTGCCGCGCGACATTCGCATTCATCCACTTGTAGTCGGCGCGATCGAGGAAGGAGAGGTCGTTCGTCTAGAACCCGGGACTGCGCCAGTTCTGGGCGGTCTCCCAGAGCCAATCGCCGTTCTGCTTCGCCAGGCGCGTGTAGAACCCGTACCCGCGTAGTGCTGTCGCCGACGGATTGAACTTCGTATCGAACAGCCCGTCGCTCGCGACGGCACGATCTGGGCGCTGGAAATAGTGTGCGCTCGACTGCTCCGTGCCGGCAATTGCCGTGGTCGACCCCGCGACGTCCGACAGCATGGCCGTTCCCATCCAGCTGTAGACGTGATTGCCGAAGTAGTGATTGAAGTCGAACCCGGTGGCTTCCGCGTGACTGCGCAGCCGGTTGGTCAACACGGAATCGTTCATCTGGCGCGCCGCGGACGTCAGCACCAATCCCACCGACGAATTGCCGGCGTTGAGGTCCTTCCGCACCCGCCCCACGAAGTAGTTGGCGTACGGCTCCACCTCCTGCGTGCGCTCCAGCCCGGAACCGCCACTGCGAAACACTGCGTTCTCACGGTTGGTGACCGCGTCGAGCAGGCCGATGGTGTAGCCCCCGGCGGTACGTCCCGTGATCTTGGCCGCGCCCAGGATCGACGTGTTGTCCGGCGTATCGTCGTACTGGGCGACGTTGTTCACGTAGCCGTTGAGCTGCGGCGGACGGCCGATGCGTCGCGAATAGAACGCCTCGAGCCCCGACGTGTTGCTGCAGAACATGCAGTTCATCCCGCCGAAGTCGAACGCGCTGCTGCCGGCAATGAAGAACGGGCGCTTCTCCTCATAGTACGTCTCGTACGCGGACAGGTTGATGGTGGCGGGGTCGACCTCCACCTGGCCGAAGTCGGGGTTGACGGTGGCATCGAGCGTGAGGTTCGACGTCAGCAGGTACTTGAGGTCGCCGCCGGCATTGATGCGGCTCGACGCCGTCCTGTGATAGGGATCGGTGGCCGAGGCATACTTGAACTGCTCACGCGAGACGACGTACGGCAGGAGCTCGAGGTGTCGCTGCTGGGGCCCGGTCTCGATGCCATTCAGGGTGCCGTAGAACGCGGGACCGCCGGACTCGTTGCGGCGCCAGAAGGACCACATGTCGCGCTCATTGAGCCGGTCCGCATAGCGCCAGACCTGAAGACCCCAGGTCTGCACGGAGTCCCGCGAGAAGCGAAGCTGCGAATAGGGAATACGCATCTCGGCGGTCCACCCGAGCGAGTCGATGTGCGTGGCACCCTCCCAGATGGGATCCCACGACGGGTCGCCGTCGAACTGGTCGCCGCGCGCGCCAGCGGGGTTGATCTCGAACCACGCCTGATCGATGCGATTGTGGTACGTGTCGAACACGACGGCGAGCTTGTCGGTCGTGAGGGAGTTGAACGAGCCATTGTTGCCGTTGCCGTCGAGCAGCTGGTCCCGGCGGGCCAATGGAGCCCGAATGCCGCGGGCGCCGAGTGAATCGTGGAGTCGAGCGCCGATGTAAATGGCCTGGTCGTCGTACAGGATGCGGACTTCGGTCCGCTGCGATGCACGCGCCCCTTCTATAGGCTGGAACTGCCGGAAGTCGGAGATGACCTCGGCGGACTTCCACGCATCCTCGTCGATGCGGCCATCGATGACGATCGGGCCCGAGCGACGAACCGCATTCGCGATGGGGCGGACCGCAGGCGATCCGATGCTCACCGAATCAGGGCGTTGCGCGCGTGCCGCGGGCGCGCGCACGGCGACGAGGGCGAGCAGGAATGCGGTGCAGGGGGAACGGCGCATGTGTGCAAGGTCCGGTAAGGAGGCACAGGTTGGATGCCGCGAGGCATCGACTGGTTTGAATTGGCATCGGCGCCTGTCCGTTGCTCCCGCCGCCGAAGCCGTACCTACGCGGCGGTGCAACGCGGGGATTCAGCGAGCACGAAAGCCGCGTTGCAGCGCAACGTGGACGCGCAATGTGCTGCGCTCAACGCGGACATCGCACGGACAGGTCTCGTGCGGGCAGCGCTGCACGCTGGCGGCAGGGCTCGGGCGTACGCAGGTTGTCCCGATGAAATCATCCGTGTTGACATCGGGGATCGCGGTCGCCGCAATGGTGGTTGCCGCCCGCGGCTCCGCCGCAGCGCAGGCGCCGAGCAGTAGTCCGCGCATCTTCAGCGGCGCGGCCGAGGCGGTGTGGATCGCGCCTCCCGGCATGCCTCCAGATTCCTTCGGCGTCTTTCATGCGAGGCGCACCCTCGACCTCGCGCGCCGTCCCGAGCACTTCGTTGTGCACGTGTCGGCGGACAATCGGTATCGGCTCTTCGTGAATGGCACGCAGGTCGCGAGCGGACCGCAACGTTCCGACGTCCTGCGCTGGCGCTATGAGACCGTAGACCTCGCACCTCACATGCACCCGGGCGCGAACGTCATTGCGGCCGTCGTCTGGAACTGGGGACCGCACCATCCCGTGGCGCAGCACAGCGTGCGGACCGGATTTCTCCTCCAGGGAAATGGACGCGCGGAGGAAGTCGCGAACAGCGGACCGGGGTGGAAGCTCCTGCGTGATTCAGCGTATGCGGAAGTGCGCGTGACCGGGCAGGACGTGCGCAACGCCTACTACGCCGCGGCGCAGGGGGAGTCGGTAAACGCCGCGCGCTATCCATGGGGCTGGGAGGGCATCGCATACGCCGATCGCGATTGGTTCACCATCCCCGCGCCCGCCTCCGCGCGCGATGCCTCAGGGGGTGGCGCGATCGTTGGACAGGTGCACCTGCACGCGGCCCCGGGGCGCGGAGGATTTGGCGACGCGAGCGGATGGCAGCTCGAACCGCGGAACATCCCGCCCATGGAGGAGTCAGTGATCCGCTTCGCCGCAGTGCGGCGAACGTCCGACATCGCGCTGTCCGACGACGTCGTGAAGGGCGCGGGCGACGTCGTGATCCCCGCCAACAGTCGCGCGTCTCTGCTACTCGACTATGGACGGACGACGAATGCCTACGCAGTGCTGGAGACCAGTGGCGGCGCAGGCAGCCGCATCACCATGACGTATGCGGAGGCGGCCGTGGATACGGCGGGGCGCAAGGGCAACCGCAACGACGTCGAGGGGCGCGTGGTGCGGGGCATCCACGATCATTTCCTTCCGGACGGCGGCGAGCATCGGCTCTTTCAAACGCTCTACTGGCGGTCGGGGCGCTACGTGAACGTTGACGTCGAGACGGGTACCACTGCGCTTCACATCCATGATGTCCATGGAATCTTCACCGCGTATCCGTTCGTCGAACGCGGACACTTCGCGAGCGACCTGCCGTGGCTCGCCGACATGTGGCGGATGAATTGGAACGGCGCCCGCATCGGCGCCTTCGAGACGTACATGGACACGCCGTACTACGAACAACTCCAGTACATCGGCGACACGCGGATCCAGGCGCTCATCTCGCTCTACGTGGCCGGCGATGATCGACTGATGCGGCAGGCCATCGAGCACTTCGACGACTCGCGCATTCCCGAGGGGATCACGGCGAGCCGATATCCCTCCGAGCTCCGCCAGCTCATTCCGCCGTTCTCGCTGGTGTACGTCGCCATGGTGCACGACTACTACATGCATCGCGGCGATCCCGTGTTTGTGCGATCGTACCTCGCCGGCATCCGCGGCATCCTCGACTGGTACGGTCGCTACGTGGACCGTACCGGCATGCTCGGGCCCATGCCGTACTGGAATTTCGTGGACTGGGCGGAACGCTGGCGCGGCGGCGTGCCCGCGGGCGCGGACGCAGGCCACTCCGCGACCATCAGCCTGCTCCTCGCATACGCGCTCGACCGCGCGGCCGTGCTGGAGCACGACGTGGGCGTGCCCGGCGTTGCGGACGCGTACCGCGCCCGCGCCAATGCACTGCGCGAGGCCACGCGCCGACAGTCGTGGGACCCTGCGCGCAAGCTCTTTCGCGACGCCCCGGATTCCGCCGCCTACAGCCAGCAGACGAATGTGCTCGCCATCCTGGCCGACGCCGTTCCCGCCGCGGAGCAGCGCACGCTCATGGAGCGGCTGCTCGCGGATTCAACGCTGATTCCCTCGTCGTACTACTTCAGCTTCTACCTGCTCGAGGCACTGCAGAAGGTCGGCCTCGGTGATCGCTACATCGAGCAGCTGGCCCCCTGGCAATCGATGTTGGCACTCGGGCTCACCTCTGCGCCGGAGAAGCCGGAGCCCACGCGCTCCGATTCGCATGCTTGGGCGGCGCACCCGAACTACGGCTTGCTTGCGACGGTGCTTGGCGTACGCCCATCGTCGCCCGGATTTCGCACGGTGCGCATCGCGCCCGCGCTCGGGCCGCTGCAGTATGCCCGCGGGCGTGTCCCCCATCCGCGCGGCGACATCGACGTGAACCTCGTCCGCCAGGGCGCGCATGGGTTGCGCGCGACCGTGCTGCTGCCTCCCGGCGTAACGGGTCAGTTCGAATGGAACGGTCGCCGCGTCCCGTTGAGGACGGGGAGCCAGGCCCTCACGTTCTAGGCACGATGCACCACGAACCCGTTGCGCAACTCGCGCGGTCAGCCTGAGCGTCGGCGGCCTCGCCCGGTGCCCTTTCCAGTGCCGGTGCCCGTGGTACCCCCCTTCGGCAGACCGTGCGTTCCGCCCCCGAACGTGTTCGTCAGGCTGGCGTCGGCCGACCGCGCTCCCACGTGATTCAAGTACGGGAACGCCGTGCCGAATCCGACCGCCATGCTCCAGTGCGGCGAGGAACCGCTCACCCCATGGCTCACGTTGAGATTCAAGGTCCGACTTCCGCCGACCACGAACGACGCGCCGCCATCGAATGATCGCGAGCGGCCGAGGCTTGAATCGACAGCGCCGACGTCGGAGCTGATCCCGCCGCTCACGGATATCCGATCGTTCATTGCATAGCCGAGGCTTGCGTCGCCCCAACCCGCGCCACTACTGAACGCGGCCTGCGTCGAGAACCGCGTGAGCGATCGTCCGCCCCCCACCTGCAACGAGAAATGTTCAGCAGGCACGAAGCCGATCCCGCCGCTCATCGAATAGCCCGTCTCGCCGGAGCCGAGCCCCGACGCGGTATCCCCCACAGGAAGCGAAACGCCCAGCGAGGCCGAGACGCTCGGGCTCAACGCGCCTGCAAAGCTCCGCGACAAGGTGAACTCGACCGGTACGTCGGTAAACCCATTGCGTACGACGTCAGCGGAGGAAGCGGTGAGTCCGGGCTCTCGCGCACGGACGGTCGATGGTGTGATGGAAAGCGAGAGGTAGCGCACGGGGAGCCAGCGAAACACGACGCCTAACGCCTGTTCACTCCGTCCAGCCCCGTAGCGAAGTGCGCCGGCAGCCACCCCGTACTGGAGGCGAGGCTCTTCGACATCGTCCGTTTCGTCACTGGTGTCGCTCACCGCCGCGACAGGCACAGGAGCTGGGGCATTCGACTGGGCGGACGCATTCAACGAATGGAGCGCGAGCGCGAGCAAGGCAAGCCGTGCGGTCATCATCGTGGGAGAGACGCGGGGAAGTGGTTCCGTGCTACGATGAATGATGCACCCATGACGCATCGCACGCAAAGATCATCGTCACCGCATTGGCTCTCGTGGTGCGGCTGTTCTAGCGCAGGTGCGTGATCAGAAAGCGAACGAGCAGCATGGTCACGGCGACGCCTGCGGACACGAGGATCACGAGTGCGACGACGGCGCCGAGGATGAGGAAACGATTGGCCGTGCGCGCGGTGCCCGGATCGGCCATGTGTCGCTCGATCAACGCCACATTCCGGATATTCGATTTCCAGCCCGCGTCGAACAGGTCGCCAACGATCGGCACCGACCCGACCAACGTGTCGATGGCGATGTTGCCGACCATGCGCAGCACACCGGAACGCGACACGCCCATCCGGATGCCGGCGAGGACGATGTACCCGGAGAGCACTGCCCCGGCGAGATCGCCGAGCCCTGGCACAAGTCCGAGGATGGGGTCGAGGCCGAAGCGGAACGAGGTACCTGGAATGGGAAGCGCGCTGTCGAGTGCGCGAGCCAGTGTCCGTACACGCGCCAGGCGAGAGTCTTCGGATACGTTGATCATCGCGCGAGCACACGCACAGCGCGTTCCACGGGTGCGTCGTTACCGATTCACCGGCGTCGCGAGCACCTGGGGCTCGCGGCCGTGCACGAGCGCGTCGAGCCACGCGGCCGAGCGCGTCGCAAAGGCGCGTTCGGATTCCGGCGTGGCGAAGTTGTTGTGGGGCGAATCGACCATCGGCACGGGCTCCTTCGCGCCCGTGATGCCATTGAACACCGACCAGATGCCCGCTGGTGCCGCCACGTCGTCGATGAAGCCCATCGCGACGAGGGATCGGGCGGTGATCCGATCGGCGAAGTTGGCGGTGTCGAAGTAGCGCGCCGTCTCTCGCACTTCGGGACGTGACACATTCCAGTTCGGATAGCTCGAGCCTCGACCGTGCAGCGCGGCGGTGACATCCGCCCCTGCCGGCACGTTGACGATGAGCGCGGTCACTCGAGGATTGAGCCCGGCCGCCGCGAAGCTCTGTTGCCCGCCCATGCTGGTGCCCATCACGACGATCGTTTGGCCGTCCCAATCCGGGCGCGTGGCGATGTACTCGATGGCGCGATAGGCGCCGAGGTACATCTGGAGGAAGTGGCTGTCGTCGCGACTGCGCTGGCCAATGAGGTGATAGCTCTTGATGAGTGTCGGGAGCGCATCGTAGAAGGCCTGCGGCATGTCCGGCGGCACGTCGTGCGGCTCGATGTTCAGCGCGAGCCACCCCTCCGCTGCACGATCCGTGACCCACGCCTTCTGGAGTGGATAGGGCGGACTGGCCCACTGATAGATGAGCAGGGCAGGGAACTTCCCGTCGCGCGCAGGTTTCGCGAGCTGTCCGTACACATGGGCGCCGTTGATGTTGTTCAAGCGCACCGTGGACCATTCGATAGCGGGCTTGCCGCTCTCACCCGGCGTGACGACCGGAGTCATCGCGATGGCATTCAGCATCTGGAGCTTCGCGTCCCAGAACGCGGTGAAATCCGCGGGCTTCGGCTCGGCCGCATGAATGCGCAGTGGATCGACCGCGGCGCCGAGCAGCACGCGTCCGGGCCCGCCGGTGCCTCGTGCACCAAAGCTCGGGTCCGCAATGGCGGGCTTGACCTCGACGACGACCATGGACGGATCCATGAGGCTCGTCTCGACGCGACCCGATCCGCGCGAGAGGTCAATCGTTCCTGTGGAAATGACGTCGCCACCGTTCCGCCTCACGGTGTAGGTGTAGCGCGTCGCGGCGCCCGACGGCGCGCCCGGATATGCCATCGTCCAGCCGATGCGCTCTCCAATGGCGTAGATGCCGCTCGCGTGATCGGGGGTGAAGACAGGTTGCAC
>JBBQFW010000122.1:0-10901 GCA_038322445.1 Gemmatimonadales bacterium | reverse complement strand
AGCGCACTCGCCGAGGTGGCGCCGGCGATCGAACGCGCGGCAGCCACGCAGCAGGCGGAGGGATCGATCGACGCGCTCTTCGGGAATAGAAGCACCGGCACGTCGGAGGATTCAGCGGCTGCCGCACTCGCGCAGGCTTTCGGTGGCGCCTCGGATCTCGCCGGACCTCCGCCCATCCCCGGGCGGCCCGCCCATGCGGCCAAGGGCGAGCTCTCGCTGGACAGCGTCTTCCGCGATGGACCGGCGCGGCCCGCTCGCAGCTCACAGGGCTTTTCCTTCGACCAGTTCTTCGCCGGTGCCGAAGACCGCGCCGCGCGCTCGTCGCCGCCCCGGGGAGTGGGGATTCCCGCCGAGTCTCGGGAAGCACCCGCCGAACGTGGTGCCGATGACATCGAGCAGTTCAATTCGTGGCTTCAGGGATTGAAACAGCGGTGAGAATTGCCGTCCTGAATGGGCCGAACCTCA
Source organism: Gemmatimonadales bacterium (assembly GCA_038322445.1). Taxonomy (GTDB): domain Bacteria; phylum Gemmatimonadota; class Gemmatimonadetes; order Gemmatimonadales; family Gemmatimonadaceae; genus AG11. The sequence continues at coordinate 10,436 of JBBQFW010000122.1, read as the reverse complement.
ATCTGCTCGGGTTGCGTGAGCCGGACCTCTACGGCACCACGACGCTCGCGCAGGTCGAAAACCAGCTGTCCATCGTGGCTCGCGAGCTCGGTATAGCCATCGAGTGTTCCCAGGTGAACGGCGAGGGCGCGATGATCGACATCATCCATGGCCTGCGCGGGCGCGTGGAGGGTGCGGTCGTCAATTTTGGCGCCTATTCGCACACGAGTCTCGCGCTGCGGGATGCGCTGGTCGGAGTGGACATTCCCTATGTGGAGGTCCACGTCACCAACGTCTACGCCAGGGAGCCGGAACGCCATCATTCCATGCTTGCCGCTGCTGCCGTCGGGGTCGTGATCGGGCTCGGAACGCTCGGCTACGAGCTTGCGCTCCGCGGCCTCGTTGCACGGCTCGGCGCGACAGGCGCACGCGCATGATCGATCCACGACGGGCACGGATCGCTGCCCTGGTGGAGGGTCTCACCTCGGCGCACCTCGATGGATTGCTCGTCACGGGACTTTCGAACATCCGGTATCTCACCGGATTTTCGGGGTCGAGCGCGCTCCTCGTCGTCACGCCGCGAGACGTGGTGTTCATCACGGACTTCCGATACCAGACGCAGGTGGCGGAGGAACTCGGCGACATTGCGCGCATCGTCATCGAGGCTTCGAGTCTCTGGAGCGGCTTGTGGCAGCAGTTGGCGACCCTCAACTCTGTGCGCGTGCTTGGCTTCGAAACCGCGCATATCCAGCATCGCGATTTTCAGCGGCTGGTCGAGTCGGGCGCCCGCTGGCAGTGGCGACCAACGGTCGACCTCGTGGAGACGCTCCGCGAGCGCAAGGATGCGGACGAGATCCTGCGTATTGCGGAGGCCGCGAAGGTGGCCACCCGAGCGCTCGAGCAGACGCTTCCCGAGGTCGCGCCAGGCATGACGGAGTTGCAGGTGGCCGGCGTGCTGGAGCGCGCGTTGCGGGAGCAGGGAAGTGAGGGCTTCCCTTTTCCGACGATCATCGCCAGCGGGCCGCGCTCGGCACTGCCGCATGCCCGGTCCTCGACACGTTCCATCCAGAGTGGCGATTTTCTGCTGATGGATTTTGGTGCGGAGGTCGACGGCTACTGTTCGGACATCACGCGGACGGTGGTCGTCGGCAAGGCGAGCGATGAACACCGCGCCGTCTACGATGTCGTGAAGGTCGCCAATGAGCGTGCCTCCGGCGGGGTGCGCGCCGGAATGACGGGGCGGGATGCCGACGCCATCGCGAGACAGTACATTGAGCGGGCAGGGTACGGGGAGTTGTTCGGCCACAGCCTCGGCCACGGGATCGGGCTCGAGGTGCATGAATCACCGCGGCTTGCGCGGACGGCGGAGAATGCACTTCCGGAAAACGCGGTGGTGACGATCGAACCGGGTGTCTACCGACCCGGCTGGGGCGGAGTTCGCATCGAGGACGACGTCGTGCTCGGGGCGGATGGACCGCAGATTCTGACGCATTTCCCGCGCGAGCTCCTGGAGCTCGGCTGAGCGCCATGATGGATCGCGGCGCGCCTTCCAATGGGCCTATGATCGACCTACGCTACGTCAAGAAGCTCATCGACATACTCGACGAATCGACGGTGGATTCCATCGAGATATCGTCCGACAAGGGCATGAAGATCCGCATCTCCAAGAGCCCCACGGGGCGCGGAGCCATGCAGGTTGCCCAGCCCACCATGATGGCGCCGATGATGGCCCCGCAGGCGGCGTTGCTCCCGGGACGTCTGACCCCGGCCGAAGGCCTGCCAGCCGACGACGATTCCCGTGCCGACGCCAAGACGGCGGCGGGCATCGAGGTCAAGTCGCCGATGGTCGGCACGTACTACGGTGCGCCGGAGCCCGCCGCGAAGCCGTACGTCACGATCGGCTCGCGCGTGTCGAAGGGCCAGACCCTTTGCATCATCGAAGCGATGAAGATCATGAACGAGATCGAGAGCGAAGTCGCCGGCGTGGTCACCGAGATACTGGCCAGCGATGCGCAGCCGGTCGAATACGGCCAGGCGCTCTTCCGCATCGACACGAATGGGTAACCCGGGAGCGACGATCGAAATTGCCGCCGGCGGCCAACCCGCCGGGGGCGGGTTCAATTTCAAGACGGTCCTCCAATTGCTCGTGCAGCGCGGGGCGTCCGACCTGCACCTCAAGGTTGGGCGTCCTCCCACGCTCCGCCTGCACGGCGAGCTGACCCCGCTCGACATGCCGGCCCTCCGCCCGGAGGACCTGAAGCTGCTCGCCGAGCAGCTCATGACGCCGCGGCAGGTGAAGGAGTTCACGGACAACAAGGAATGTGACTTTGCCATCGGCGTCCCGGGCATCGGCCGCTTCCGCTGCAACGTGTACCAGCAGCGCGGATCGCTTTGCTACGCCATGCGCGCCATTCCCTATCAGGCGCGCACGCTCGAGGAGCTGAATCTTCCCAAGGTGCTCGGCGACATCGCGCTGCGGCCGCGCGGCCTCGTGCTCGTCACGGGCATCACGGGCTCGGGCAAGAGCACGGCGCTCGCGGCGATGATCCAGCACCTCAACGAGCAGCGGCACGCGAATGTGATCACGATCGAGGATCCCATCGAGTTCCTCCACCGTGACATCAACTGCCACATCAACCAGCGCGAGGTTGGCACCGATACGGCGACGTTCGCACAGGCGCTCCGCCGCGTGCTGCGACAGGACCCCGACGTCATCCTGATCGGCGAGATCCGCGACCTGGAGACGCTCGACACCGCCCTCCAGGCGGCAGACACGGGGCACCTCGTCTTCAGCACCCTGCACACCACCGACGCCACGCAGACCATCAATCGCGTGCTGTCGTTCTACCCGCCGCACCAGCAGGCCGAGGTCCGCTTTTCCCTGGCGAGCGCCCTGCAGGCTGTGGTGTCCATGCGGCTGGTGCCCCGGTCGGACAAGCCCGGTCGCATTCCCGCCTGCGAGGTGCTCATCAACACGCAGACGGTGCGCGACCAGATCCGGGACATGGACAAGACCCTCAACATCCCGGATCTCATTCGCGAGGGCACCGTGCAGTACGGCATGCAGAGCTTCGACCAGTCGATCATGGCGTGGTATACGCAGGGAATCATTTCCTACGAAAGCGCCGTGTTCTTCGCCACCAGCCCCAGCGAGTTCGCCCTGCGCGTGCAGGGTGTCGCTGGCACGAGCGACAACAGCTGGTCCGGTTTCGAATCGCCTACCGCCAACTGATCGAGATCGCATGTTCAAGAAGGTTCTGATTGCCAATCGCGGAGAAATCGCGCTCCGGGTCATTCGCGCGTGCCGTGAGCTGGGCGTCCAGACCGTGGCGGTGTACTCCGAGGCCGACCGGGAGTCGCTGCACGTCCGCTTTGCGGATGATGACGTCTGCATCGGTCCCGCCGCGGCGCGCGATTCGTACCTCCAGATTCCGCGGCTCATCGCCGCCGCCGAAATCACCGGAGCCGACGCGATTCATCCTGGGTATGGGTTTCTCGCCGAGAACGCGGAGTTTGCCGAGATCGTGACGGCGAGCAACATCGCGTTCATCGGTCCTACGGCGTCGCAGATCCGCGTCATGGGCGACAAGGCCGCTGCGCGCAAGGCCATGCGCGACGTCGGCGTGCCGATCATCCCGGGAACCCCAGGCCCGGTCGAGGATGTCGATGAGGCACTCGGCTACGCGAAGGAGATGGGCTTTCCGGTCATCATCAAGGCAGCGGCCGGGGGCGGCGGCAAGGGCATGCGCGTCGCCAAGGACGCGGAGGAATTCGAGCGGTCCTTCCAGCTCGCGCGCAGCGAGGCGCTGTCGGCGTTCGGCAACGGCGACGTCTACGTCGAGAAGTACCTCCAGCGCCCGCGGCACATCGAGTTCCTGATCTTGGGCGACTACTTCGGCCATGTCATTCATCTGGGCGAGCGTGACTGCTCCGTGCAGCGTCGCCACCAGAAGCTGATCGAGGAAAGCCCGAGCCCCGCCATGACCCCCGAGCTCCGGAAGCGCATGGGCGACGCAGCAGTTGCCGGCGCAAAGGCGATCGACTACGTCGGGGCCGGGACCATCGAGATGCTGCTCGACGAGGACGGCTCGTTCTACTTCATGGAGATGAACACCCGCATCCAGGTGGAGCATCCGGTCACCGAGATGATCACGGGCGTGGATCTCGTGAAGGAGCAGATTCGCGTGGCGGCGGGCGAGCCGCTCAGCGTGCGGGAGCTGCCGCCACTACGAGGACACGTCATCGAATGCCGCGTGAACGCGGAAGATCCGAACCGGAATTTCCAGCCGTCGCCGGGCCGCATCGTGTCGTACCATCCGCCAGGCGGCAACGGTGTGCGCATCGACTCGCACGTCTATGCGGGCTACACGGTGCCACCGTACTATGATTCGATGATCGCGAAGGTGATCTGTCAGGGACGTGACCGGCCCGAGGCGCTGGCCAAGATGCAGCTCGCGCTCGAGACGTTCATCATTGAAGGGCCCACCACCACCATTCCATTTCTTGCGCGCGTGATGCAGAACCCGCGTTTCAAGAGCGGCAACGTCGATACCAAGTTCCTCGACCTGGAGCCGGATCTCATGAAGGAGCCGGCCTAGGTGCGACTCGATGTGCTGTTCGGCGTGCAGCAGCTGACGCCGCAAGATGTGCAGGGCCGCGTGGTGGCGGTCATCGACGTGTTGCGCGCGTCGACGACGATTGCCGTCGCCCTGACCAATGGCGCGCGCGCGATCATTCCGATGGAAAGTCCCGACGACGCCGTGACGCGCTCGAAGCAGTTCGAGCGCGGTGCGGTCCGGCTCGCCGGCGAGCGCCGGATGCTCAAGATGGACGGGTTCGACCTTGGCAATTCACCCGCCGAGCATTCGCGCGAGGCCGTGGAGGGAAAGACGGTGCTGCTGTCCACGACGAACGGCACGAAGGCGTTGCTGGCCGTGCAGGGCGCGCGCGACGTGGTCGTCGCCTCATACGTCAACCTCTCGGCCGTCAGCACCATGCTGCGCACGGCATTGCGCGGTGGGGCGGACATCACGCTCGTCTGTGCGGGACAGGATCGACAGTTCGCGCTCGAGGATGCCGCGTGCGCCGGCCGGTACGTGCACGCCGTGTCCAAGCGTATGACCGGCCTCGACACGAACGATGCCGCGTACGCAGCGTCACTCATCGACAAGAAGTTCGGGGACAACCTGGTGCGACTCTTTAATACAGCCGCGCACGGACGGGCGCTGACGGCCGCTGGCTTCGGTGAGGATCTCGTGGTCTCCGCCGCCGTGGACTCGTATCCGGTGATCCCGGTGTACCAGGATCGCCAGATCACCATGCTGGGGCCAGATCGCGAGCGGTAGGATGGGCATGACAGGTGGACAGGAGGAGGGAGTGACGGGACGGTCGTCCGCGATCAGTCGCGAGATCGGTGGAATCGCGCTTCTGCTCTTCGCCGTATTCCTAGCCGGCGCCCTCGGGACGTTCGCACTCGCGGAGCTGCGCACCGGCGTCGACATCCGCGGCAACGTCGGATGGCTTGGCTACTGGCTCGCGCGGCCGATCGTGGCGTTCATCGGCTGGCCCGCCGCCGCGCTCTCACCACTGATCTTCGCGGTGCATGCGCTGAGGCTGTTCGGGCGGATGGAGTCCGACACCGACCGCTCGTGGATGATCTTCTTCGCCGGCGTGGTGGCGCTGCTTCCGATTGCCGTGGCGCTCGCGGTCGGTGCGCCACCGGCGGGTGAGATCTCTGGTGCGTCGGGACTCTGGGGTGGATTCGTCGCCTTCTACTGGCGCCAATTCCTTGGCGGTTTCGGCGCCTGGGTGGTCGTTGCCCTGGCGGCGAGCGTCCTGACGGCACTCACGCTCCGCTGGAACCCGATCCGCATGCTCGTCGGCCGTCGTGCCGTGGTGCCCGTGGAGCCCCGCCCCGAGATTCCGAGCGAGGAGCCGTACGCGCCGCCAAAGCGGCGGCGGAAGAAGGAGAGCGCGGAACCCCTTGCCCTCGCGCTCGAGGGATCGCCCGACGAGTTCGCGGCGATCGTGGACCCCGTGGAAACTGCGATGCGCGCGCCGGCATCGGCCGAGGCGGACGCCAAGGAGGAAGCGGCGATCGAGGAGGCCTCGAAGCGCCGTGGCAGGAAGAAGAAGGACGACGCGCCAGCACCCCCCGGCCGTGACGAACGCATCGCCGCCGCCATCGATGCGACGGAGAAGCCCGAAGCGAGCGCCGACGAGCTGCCTCCGTCGGACCTGCTGACGAACGCGCCCGTACGCAACGTCGAGCTGGGCAAGCGCGAGCTCGACGCCATGGGCGCGAAGCTCATGGACGCATTGCGCACATTCAAGGTGGAAGGGGAGCTCGTCGGCCGCACGACAGGACCAACGGTGACGCAGTTCGAAATCGAGCCGGCGCCCGGTGTAAAGGTGCGTCAGATCGCGAACCTGTCGAACGATCTCGCGCTCGCCATGCGCGCAGCATCCATTCGCATTGTCGCGCCGATTCCTGGCCGAGGCGCGGTCGGCGTGGAAGTCCCCAATCCGTCGCCCGAGATGGTCGCCTTTCGCGAGATGGTCGAGCATGCGGACTTCCGCAGCGCGCGCGCCGCCCTCCCCATCGTCCTCGGGAAGGACCTCGAGGGCAAGCCGGTGATTGCCGACCTCGCGAAAATGCCGCACCTCCTCATCGCCGGCGCCACCGGCTCGGGGAAATCGGTGTGTGTCAACACGATCATCACGAGCCTCGTCTATCGGCACACGCCGAAGACGTTACGCTTCCTGATGGTCGACCCGAAGATGGTCGAGCTGTCCGTGTACAACACACTGCCGCACCTGCGACACAAGGTCATTACCGACAATCGTGATGCCGCCGCGGTGTTGAAGTGGGCGGTCATGGAGATGCAGGAGCGGTACGAGCTGCTGGCGGCGAACGGGTGCCGTAACCTGCAGGACTTCAATCGGCGGGTGATCGACCAGGTCCCCCTCAAGACGCCCCGCCGCAAGGACGTGGCGTTCGAGGACAACGTGTATCGCGGCCCGCTACTGCCGTACATCGTCGTCGTCATCGACGAGATGGCCGACCTCATGATGACGGTGCAGGGCGAGGTGGAAACGCCGATCGCCATGCTGGCGCAGAAGGCGCGCGCCATCGGGATTCACCTCATTCTCGCGACGCAGCGTCCGTCCGTGAACGTCATCACGGGACTCATCAAGGCGAATTTCCCGAGCCGCATTGCGTTCCGCGTGGCCAGCCAGATCGACAGCCGGACCATCATCGATGGTGGCGGCGCCGAAATGCTGCTCGGCAACGGCGACATGCTGTTCATCCCACCGGGCAAGAGTGAGCCTTCGCGCTTGCAGGGTGCGTATCTCTCGAGTGAGGAGACCGAGCGTCTCATGAGTTGGTACGAAGCACAGCGCGATCGACGTCGTGCCGCCCTGGCGGAGGCAGGTCTCGTGTACGAGGCCGAGATGACGCCGGACGAGCCGGACATCCTGGAGACGGTGCGGACGCGTGAAGCAGAGGCGCGCGCCGCGCTGGAGGGCGGCGGGAGCGAGGAAGGCGGTGTCGTGGATGGCGCGCGCGACCCGCTCTTCCGCGAAGCGGCGGAGTTGTGCATCCAGAACCAGAGTGGATCCACGTCGCTGCTGCAGCGTCGGTTGGGTATTGGCTACGGACGCGCGGCCCGGGTGATCGACCAACTCGCGGACGCGGGGGTCCTTGATCCCAAGTCGGGCCCCAAGGGCCGTGAAGTGCGAGTGGGTCTGGAGGATCTCGATCGCATCTGCGGAACGCGCGAGTGAAAAGCGCGCTACAAGGCCGTACGCGGTGGCGCGTGGAAGGCGGCGCCCTCATGCTCGCGTTGTGGGCAGCGTCGAATGTACTCGCACAGACACCGGCGGTGGCGACTCCCCCTCCCATGGCGACGGCGGTGGATACGCTGCCCGCATTCGAGCGCGTGAACGGGACACTGCTGCGCGCCGGGACGCTCAACTACGCGCTGACCCTCATCCGCCCCACGGGTGAGCTCACGCCACTCGGCACCCGCACGGTGTCCGTTTCGGAGGCGAGCGCCGGAGGAGTTCCGAGTTGGCTCATCGCCGAGGGTCGTACCGGAACGGTCGTTGAGACGACGGACTCCGTTTCGCTCGTGCGGGCCGACCTCGCGCCGGAGCGCTGGTCGGCGACGAATGGCCGGTCTCATTTTGCCGCCTCGTTCACGCGCGACTCGATGTTCGGAGGGACGGACACGTATCAGGGCCGGGCCTCATTCGCGGTGGCTGTGCCATCGAACGCCTTGCTCAGTGCTGGCATGACGGAGCGCATCATCGAGATGCTTCCTCTCCGCGATGGCTATCGCGCCGGTGCGTACCTGGTGCTCGTCGTGGGGCAGACGCCGGAAATGGTGCGAAGCGAGATCGTCGTGGATGGTACGGAGACTCTCGCCATTGGCCGGCAGTCGGTGGAGTGCTGGCGCGTTGTCATCCGCACTCCGGCCACCGAGGAGCGGCTCTGGGTGGCGCGCGACGGCGCGCGTGTCGTGCGCATCGAGCAGTTGGTTTCTGGCGGAACGCTGCGGGCGGATTTCCTGCCGTAGCGACCGCGGTCCCACCGTTGCGGGATTTCGGTGCGGCGCACGTTGTGGTGATGATGCCCGCAACGCTGAGCGCCCTATTCTCCTCCCATGTCAGCGGCCAGGCAGGCATTGGGGGAATTGGGGGAGCGCGTCGCGGAACGATGGCTCCGGCGGAAAGGCTGGCGGGTTGTCCAGCGCAGATTCCGGTCGGGGCACCGCGACATCGATCTCGTCGTCGAACAAGAGGGGCTCGTGGCGTTCGTGGAGGTCAAGGCGCGTCATGGCGACACTTTCGGTGACCCGGTAGGAGCGGTGAACTGGAAGAAACAGAAGGAGTTGGGTCGCTCTGCGCGCGTCTGGATTGCCCGGCATGGTCGCCGCGAGGAGGCGTATCGATTCGATGTTGTCGGCGTGTTGGTCGACGGTGAACGGGTGCGGATACGCCACGTGGAGAACGCGTTTTCTCTGCGATCTTCGGGTTGATTTCGGGTGACCTCCTTCGTATTCTATTCGGGTATCGGAAAAGCACCATTTCCCGTACGCTTATGCCCGCGTGGGCCACAGGAATCCACGACAAACGAGAGGCTTTGCAGAGAATGGCCGTGTCCACGATTGCGGAAGACAAGAAGAAGGCGTTGAACCTCGCCATTGCGCAGATCGAGAAGAGCTGCGGCAAGGGCTCCATCATGCGCATGGACGCCAAGGAAAAGGTTCGTGTCGAAGCGGTACCGACGGGAGCGATCAATCTGGACGCGGCCATCGGTGTGGGCGGTATCCCGCGCGGTCGCGTTACGGAGATCTACGGTCCGGAGTCGAGCGGCAAGACGACGTTGTGTCTCCACGTTGTCGCCAACGCGCAGCGGATGGGCGGTGTCGCCGCGTTCATTGATGCGGAGCATGCTCTCGACACCGAGTATGCGCGGAAGCTGGGGGTGGATGTCGAGGCGCTGCTGATCTCGCAGCCCGACACCGGTGAGCAGGCGCTCGAGATCTGCGAAATTCTGGTACGGTCGGGCGCGGTGGACATCGTCGTCATCGACTCGGTCGCGGCGCTTGTGCCGAAGGCGGAAATCGAGGGCGACATGGGAGAGTCGCACATGGGTCTGCAGGCGCGCCTCATGAGCCAGGCGCTGCGCAAGCTCACGGGCTCCATCGCCCGCTCGAAGACCATCGTCATCTTCATCAACCAGCTGCGTGAGAAGATCGGGGTCATGTTCGGCAATCCGGAAACGACCACGGGTGGCAAGGCCCTGAAGTTCTACGCGTCGGTTCGCCTGGATATCCGCCGTATCGGGCCCGTGAAGGACAAGGAGGAGATTGTCGGCTCGCATGTCCGGGTGAAGGTGGTCAAGAACAAGGTGGCGCCGCCGTTCAAGCAGGCCGAGTTCGATATCATGTACGCGGAGGGCATCAGCCACACGTCCTTGCTGGTGGACATCGGCTCCGAATCGGGTATCATCGAGAAGTCGGGTGCCTGGTACAGCTACAACGGGCAGAAGATCGGGCAGGGGCGTGAAAACGCGAAGATGTACCTGAAGGACAATCCGGTCATCCTTGCAGAGATCGAGGAAAAGGTGAAGGTTGTGCTCGGTATCGGAGCGGACCAGAATGTGGCCGGTGGCGAGCAGGAAGAGGCCGAGTAGGATATCTTTCAGGGAGTCGCCGTTCGTCCGCTGGCACCGCTCATGCGCCGTCACGGATGCGTAAATTCGGGAACTGTCGCGCGGTTCGCGTGGTAGTTTGAGTGAATAAGGAGCCGAGGAGTCGTTCTCTGGAATCGATGGGGCCCGGAATCCCCAGCGTGACAGGGCACCTCCTCGGTTTCTTATTTTGTATCCCCAAGTAGTTTATCTCAAAGGACTTGCGTCGTGCGTGATAAACTACTTTCGAGGCGGG
>JBBQFW010000121.1:0-10956 GCA_038322445.1 Gemmatimonadales bacterium | reverse complement strand
GGTCGTGACGCAGCCGGACAAGTCGGTGGGCCGCTCGCGCTCCACCGTGCAGCCCTCTCCCGTAAAGCTCGTCGCCCTGGCCGAGGACATCCCGGTGCTGCAGCCGGAGAAGCCGCGCGGCGCCGAATTCCTCGCGCAAGTGGCCGGTCTTTCGCCGGACGTCAACGTTGTCGTTGCCTACGGCCACATCCTGCCGAAAGCCGTGATCGACCTGCCGCGGCTCGGCACCCTGAACATCCATGCGTCGCTGCTGCCCGCGCTGCGCGGAGCGGCTCCGATCCAGGCCGCCATTCGCGACGGTCTCGCCGAGACGGGCGTGACGATCATGCAGATGGTGCCCGCACTCGATGCCGGGCCCGTTCTGCACACCGCGCGCTCGCGCATCCTCGAGGATGAGACGTCGCTCGAGCTGTCGCTACGCCTCAGCGAGCTCGGCGCGAATGCCCTGATCGAGGCGCTCGCGCTCATCGAGCTTGGCGTTGCGGTGCCCGAGTCGCAGGATGAGTCGCTTGCGACGTACGCAGGCAAGCTTACGCGCGAGTCGGCGGAGGTAGACTGGACACGGTCGGCGTACGAGGTGAGCCGCCACATCCGCGCGTACGAACCAAAGCCGGGCGCATGGTCGTCAGTGAATGGCGCGGAGGTGAAGTTGTTTGGTGCGCGTGTCGCCCCACGGGGAACCGCGCAGTCGCCCGGTGAAGTCATAGCGGTCGACGATGTGGGATTGCTCGTGGCGTGTGGCTCGGGCGCGGTACGGGTGCTCGCCGTTCAACCCACCGGCAAGCGTCGCCTCGCGCCGATCGACTGGGCGCGTGGTCGCGGCATCGCCGTGAAGGATCGGTTCGACACGGGTCGCGGTCCGCGCTCGTAAGGAGCGATGACCCTCCCCAGTGTGGCCGAGATGCGCACGATCGGGATTCCGGTGGTGCATGCGGTGACGACGGACGAGATCGTCAACCGGCCGGACTTCATCGATACGGCCTGCGCGATCATGCGGGCGCTCGGTGCACGGGGCGCGCTCCATCTTCGCACGAATCGTCTGTCCGGGGTGCGACTGCACGCGTTGGCGGAAGGCCTCGCGGCGGTGCAGTCGCTCACGGGCGCGTGGCTCATCCTGAATGATCGGGTGGACGTCGCGTTGGCGGCGGGCGCGCGCGGCGTCCAGCTCACCAGCCGCTCGTTGGCCACGAGTGACGCGCGAAAGGTGGCGCCCTCGCTGGCGATCGGCGCCAGTGTGCACGACACGGAGGAAGGTCGCTCGGCCATCGCCGCTGGTGCGGACTGGCTGGTCGTGCCGCGTGTGCCAACGGTGAAGCCGGGCGAGACGAGCGCAGGCAACTGGGTGCCGGCGCTCGCACGCGCCACCTCCGTTCCGATCATCGCGATCGGCGGCGTGCTGGTGGAGCATGCGGCGGCGCTCCGTGAGCGCGGCATGCACGGTGTTGCGGTGATACGTGGCATATGGGACGCGTCGAATGCCGAACAGGCAGCCAGCGACTATCTTTCGGCATATGACCACGTGGGTGTGTAACTGATGAGCGGATCGGGAGCCGGGCGTCCGGTTACGATGGCGCCACGCGCCGCGGTCACCGACGCTCGAGCGGCTGCGGCCGACATCTGTCTCGACCTGCGTGACGGCGACCTGCTCGACAGCAGCTTTGACCGTCGTACGGCGCAGCTCGATCCGCGCGACCGCCGTTGGACGCGCGAGCTGGTGTACGGGATGCTGCGTCGGCGCAGCTGGATCGATGCGATCCTCGCCGCGCGCGTGAGCGGTGGGCCGTCGCGCCTGGATGCGGACGTCGCCGACCTGCTGCGTGCAGGCACCTACCAGTTGCTCGCCATGGGGAGCGTGCCGGCGTATGCGGCCATCGCGCAGACCGTGGAGCTGGTGAAGCGGCGTCACGGCATCGGTGCGAGCAAGCTCGCGAACGCCGTGCTGCGGCGCATCGATCGTGAGCGCGACGCGCTTGCGATCGCCGTGCCGGCCGACCTCACTGACGCATTGGCGCTCGAGTACTCGCATCCACGGTGGATCGTTGCCCGTTGGCTGGCGCGCTTTGGCGAGTCGGATACCCGCGCCCTGCTCGTCGCGAATAATGGTGAGGCGCCACTCGTTGCGCGTCCGTACCACGTGGTGCGCGAGCAGCTCGAGGCCATGCTCGAGGCCGCAGGCGTGGAAACGGCGGACGCCCCGCTCATCAGCGACAGCATCGTGCTCACTGGCGGCGTGTCCTCCCTCACCGAGCTCGGGGCCTTCAAGCAGGGGCTCTTTCACCTGCAGGATCCCGCGAGCACACTCGTGACGCGGTATGCCTGCGTGGCCACGGGGAGCACGGTCGCGGACCTGTGCGCCGCTCCGGGTGGCAAGGCGCTGGAACTCGCACGCGTTGCCGGTACGGTGTTCGCCGGCGATCTCTCGCGCGGGCGGCTGCAGCGCGTGCGTGAGAACATGCGGCGCCTCGACGTGGCGAACGTCATTCCGTTCGTTGGCGATGCCACGCACCCTTCGCTCCAGAACATGGACGCGGTACTGGTCGACGTGCCGTGCACGGGCACCGGCACGTTCCGCCGGCACCCAGACGCCCGCTGGCGCCTCAAGGCGAGTGATCTGGCCGTGTTGCCGGCAACGCAGCGCGCCATCATCCGCGCTGCGGCAACCGTGGTGCGACCGGGTGGACTGCTGATCTTCAGCACGTGCTCGCTGGAACTGGAGGAGAACGACGAGCAGGTGCAGCGATTCCTCGCCGAGCATCCGGGGTGGGTCGTGGAGCCGCCGCCTGAAGGCGTTGTGCCAGAGGACACGCTCGACAACGGGTGCCTCCGCGTGTTGCCGCAGAGGCATGGAACGGACGGCGCCTTTGCCGCACGCTTTCGCCGCCCGCGCCAGGAGGCGGCGGCTTGAATTGGCGCGGCCGTGTTCGTACGTCACTCGTGTATCTCGTGGCGATCGCGGCGGGGTTCGCGGTGGCCTACCTCATCGTGGCCTTCGTCATCTTTCCCGTGGGCTTCATTCTGCGCGACGTGAAGGTGCCGAACGTTACCGGCCTTTCTTTCGACGAAGCGGTGCAGAGGCTCGCCCAGGCGGGCTTCAAGGGGGAGCAGGGCGAGCAGCGTTTCAACAATTCCGCGCCGAAGCTGACCGTCCTCGCGCAATCGCCGCCACCTGGCGCACGCGAGGGGATCGGCAATCCGGTCACGCTCGTCATCAGCGGTGGCGCGCGCATCGTGTCGGTTCCCACGCTGACCGGCATGACGCGCGTCGAGGCGCAGGCGGCGCTGGAGAAGGAAGGCTTCGACGTTGGCGACACGACCGAGTCGCCGAGCAATTCGCCGCGCGGGACCGTCATCGGGACGCGGCCGGCGGCTGGCGCCCAGGTGAGCGTGCCCACTACGGTGTCCCTCGTGCTCAGCGGCGGCGCGGCGGCCATCCAGATGCCATCGCTCGTGGGCCGCGACATGGAAGGCGCTCGACAGACTCTCGCTCAGCTCGGCGTGCGCGACGTGAAGGTCGTCTGGGATCCCATGGCGATCGGCACGCGGGGCACGGTAGTGGGGCAGATACCGGTCCCCGGGGCAACGGTTCCGCCGGGAGCTCGCGCCGAGCTGCGCGTGGCGGGAGACGGAGCGGCCACGCCGTGAGTCGTCGCGTGCGCATCGCGCCATCCATCCTGAGTGCGGACTTCGCGCACCTGCGCGATGACATCTCGATGCTGGAGGATGGCGGCGCCGACTGGATTCACGTCGACGTCATGGATGGACGCTTCGTGCCGAACCTCTCCTTCGGCGCCAAGGTGATCGAGACAGCACGCCGTTGCACGACGCTGCCGCTCGACGTGCACCTCATGGTCGTGGAGCCGGAGCGCTACTTCGACGACTTCGCGGCTGCGGGCGCTACCGGCATGACCATTCACGCCGAAGCGGCGCCGCACCTCGACCGTCAGCTCGCGCGCATTCGTGAGCTGGGGTGTCTGGCGGGCGTGGCGCTCAATCCGGCGACGCCCATTTCGACCGTCGAGGATGTGCTTGACAAGCTCGACGTCCTGCTGGTGATGTCCGTGAATCCCGGCTTCGGTGGGCAGCAGTTCATCCACCGCGCCGTCGATCGCATCGCGCGTGCGCGACACCTGCTGGATACCGCGGGCAGCGCCGCGGTGCTCGAGGTGGACGGCGGGATCAATCGCCAGACGATCGTGGAGTGCTGGCGTGCCGGCGCGGATACATTCGTCGCCGGCAATGCAGTGTTCGCGGCGGCCGATCCGCGCGCCGAGATCGGCGCGTTGCGCGCGCGCTGCTCGCAGACCGCGTGAGGGACGCGAGATGACCGCACGGCAGCAGTGGTCGGTGGTGCTCGTCGTCGTCGGGCTGCTGGCCGCGGCGCTCTTCGCCGCAACACACTTCCTCGGCGACGAGCTGTTCCCGGTCGCGGTCGGGATGGAAGCGCCGCCGATGCAGGGCACCACGATCGTGGGACCGAAGCGCGTGAAGACGCTCGCGGACTACAAGGGCAAGGTCGTGTTGCTCAATGTGTGGGCGACATGGTGCGGGCCCTGCCGCGAAGAGATGCCGAGTATGGAGAAGCTTCATCGCGAGTTCGGTCCGCAAGGCCTGGAGATCGTGGCGGTGAGCGTCGACGATCCTGGGGCGGAGAAGACCATCCTCCAGTTCGCGAAGGAGTTCGGCATCACGTTCGAGATCCTTCATGATCCCGACAAGATCACGGCGAAGCACTATCAGGTGACGGGCTATCCCGAGTCGTTCATCATCGGGACCGACGGCACCATCCGGCGCAAGGTGTTCGCCGCGGCCGACTGGAGTTCCGAGGCGAACCGCATGCTCGTTCGCGAGTTGCTCGGGACTGCGACGACGCGCACCGCGTCGCGCGGACGTCGATGACACGAATCCTGGGCATCGAGACGTCGTGCGACGAGACGTCGGCTTCGGTGCTGTGCGGCGCCGGCGACGACGTCCGTATCGAGTCGCTCGTGATCCTGTCGCAGGACGTCCATCGTGTGTTCGGCGGCGTGGTGCCGGAGATCGCGTCGCGACAGCACCTCACCGCGATCGTGCCCGTGGTGTTGCGTGCACTCGAGGAAGCCGGCGTCGGCAAGGAGGGCATCGAGGCAGTCGCCGTGACGCACGCGCCGGGCCTCGTGGGCGCGCTGCTCGTGGGTGTCAGCTTCGCAAAGGCCTACGCATTCGGGCTCGGCATTCCGTGCGTCGGCGTGCATCACATGGAGGGGCATCTCTTCGCGACGGCGCTCGAGCATCCTGATGCCGTTCCGCCGTTCACCGCGCTGCTCGTGTCGGGTGGGCATACTCTGCTCCTCGACGTCGAGGCGTGGGGACGCTACCGGCTTCTGGGGCGCACGCGCGACGACGCGGCCGGCGAGGCGTTCGACAAGGTGGGCAAGCTCATCGGCCTTCCCTACCCCGGCGGCCCGCATGTGGAGCGCCTCGCGGCCACCGGCGACCCCGCGCGCTATCGCTTCGCGCGGCCGATGCTCCGTCGCAATCAGCAGCCCGGTGATGCGGACTACTACGATGTGTCGTTCAGCGGATTGAAGACGGCAGTGCTGCAGGCCGTGCGCGCGGGAACGGTGGACGACTATCCGCACATCGCGCGTGGCTTCCACGATGCGCTCGTCGAGACGCTCGTGGAGAAGACGGCGCGCGCCGTCCAGCAATTCCGCCGGGAGCGCGTGGTGCTCGGTGGCGGCGTCGCCGGAAATCGAACGCTCACCGCGGCCATGCAGGCGCGCATGCGTCGCATTGGCGCGACCGCGTACGCGCCGAGTGCGCGACTGGCAACCGACAATGCCGCCATGATTGCGCGTGCAGGGTTATTTCATTTCGAGCGCGGCGAGCGTGCGGCGCTCGACCTGAACGCCTTCGCGTCCCTTCCCCTTCCCGGCCTCGTGAGCGCATGACGCTGCTGCCCCATCCGATCGTTCACCACCCATTCGCGTACAGCTACGGTCCCGTGGGATTCACCGGGTTCGGCATTGCGGTGCTGATGGCGTTTCTCGTGGGTCAGGCCGTGGCGCAACACGAGCTCGCGCGGCGTGGCGTGGATCCGGAACCTGTGAGCGACATGGTGTTCGCTGCCGTCGTCGGCGGATTGCTCGGGGCGAAGCTCTACTACGTCATCGTGCTCGGCCACTGGGACGCGATGTTCGAGCGCGGCGGCTTCGTGTACTGGGGCGGCCTCATCGGCGGGACGCTTGCCGTGATGGCCGTGGTGGTGAAGAAGCGTTTCGGCCTCTGGCGCATGTTCGACGTGAGTGGCATGGCCTGCGCGGCGGCGTATGCCGTGGGCCGCACGGGCTGCTGGGCCGTGGGCGACGACTATGGCCGTCCGTGGAGCGGCTTCCTCTCCGTGGCGTTTCCCGATGGCGCGCCGCCGTCCACGGCTGGCGTCATGGCGTCGGAATTCGGCACGAAGGTCCCACCGGGCACGTCGGCGAACGCGGTACTCTCCGTCTACCCCACGCAGCTGTACGAGGTGGTGCTCGGCTTCCTCATGTTCGCGGTGCTCTGGCGCATGCGCGACCACAAGCACGCGCAGGGGTGGCTGTTCGGCGTCTACCTGGTGCTCGCTGGCGTCGAGCGCTTCGCCATCGAGTTCTTCCGCGCAAAGGACGACCGTCTGCTGTTTGGTCTCACCTACGCGCAGGGGATCGCGATTGCCGTCGCGATTGGCGGCGCAGTGCTCATGATGGCCCGCTCGCGCGTCGGCGCCGGCCGGCCTGGTATCTACGACACTTCCCTGTCCGTCGAGCCGCGCGCCGCCTGAGGCGGCGCGCGCTCAGCTTCCCGCGGGCTCCCGACCGACCGCTTCCTCGAGCGCAGCAAGACGCCGCCGCAAGTCGTCGTTCTCGAAGCGCAGCGCCGTAATGTCCTCATTCTTCACCACCACCGCTGGCGAGCGAGGCTGTGGCGGAGTCGGCATCACGGTCGGCAGGGTAACAGAACGCTTGGGCCAGAACGACTTGAGCAGCGCAAACGCGAACAACAGCAGGAGGGTGAGCTGCGCGAGCACGCCCTGCCAGCTCGGGTACAGCCCCAGCCACTCCACGTGCGGGAACCCTGAAATCGCCGACAGCGGAATGGCATTCCCCTCCTGGAGCTCCCGGATGCCCTTCCCCGTGAACACGAACGCCATGTAGTACAACAGCGCGCTCGTGACCGCGAAGAACGGACGAATGGGAATCTTCACGCCGTAGCGATAGAACAGCGTAAAGATGACGGCGAGTGCCGCGAAGCCCGCGACGATGCCGAGCGTGAGGGGCAGTGCGACGTGCGGTCCTTCATTGAACAACGCCTGATAGAACAGCGCCGTCTCGGCGCCTTCGCGATACACAGCGAGAAACGCAACGAACGTGAGCGCGCGTCCACCGCCCTGGTCGAGCGCTGCGCCAACTTTCTCCTTGATGAACTGCTGCCACTTGGCCGCCTCGACCTTCGAGATGAGCCAGTAGCTCACGGAGAAGAGGACAACGACCGCGAGGAGCAGCGTGGTGCCTTCGATGAATTCACGGCTTGCCGGTACGGCGGCGAGCAGGGTCTTCAGGACGATCGCGGTACCGGCGCTCGCCAGCAGCGCGTAACCGACGCCGATCCAGATGCTCCGCAGCCGCTCGCGGTGACCCGTCTTCATCAGGAACGCGACGATCGCACCGACGACGAGGATCGCCTCGAACCCTTCGCGCAGGATGATCAGGAAGGACTGCCAGAACGCCTCGGTGCCGCTGCCGGTGGGCGCGGTGAGCGCAACGACGTCGGGCAACGCGTTCTCGATGGCATCGCGCAGGCTTTCCGCCTCACGAATGTTCGTCGAGCGGACGGCGGCCTTGAACTCCGCGAAGCGCCGCTCCATGGCAACCACGAGACCGGGATTCTTGGCGCGCGCCGGCGCCTCGATCGGCTCGAACGCGATGTAGGCATCGAATGCCTTGTCGCCTGCGTCGCCAGGTCGGCCGCTGCGGGCCGCATTCAGCGACTGCTCCAGCTGCGCAAGCACATTGCGCGCGGCGGCCGATGCGCCGACGCTGTCCGCACCCGCCGCGAGCGCGGCCGAGTTGCGCTCCTTCATCGGCAGCGACCGAATGTAGGCGACCACGCTGGCCACCTGCTGCGGCGCCAGGTCGCGTGACGGCGGCATGGCCGACCCGCTGATGCCACCCTGCACGACCGCGGCAATCTGCTCGTCGCTGCGTTCCACCTGCCACGCCACGGTGCCGATTTCGGGCGGCAGCTTAGTGAGCGAGCGAGCCAGCGCGCCGTCGCTCGCGCCCACGACGCCGTGACACGACGCGCACCGCTGCGTGAACAGTCCCTCGCCTTCGAGCTGCTGTGCGTGCGTCGCGCGAAGGGAGTTGATGTACGCCACCACGTTCCATCGCTGCGCGGACGTGAGCACGCTGCCGAAGCCCGCCATCGGTGTCCCGGAAATGCCGACGGACATCACGCGGTACATCAGCGCGGGGGTAACGCCATTCATCTGCATGGTGGTGCCGATCGCGGGCGGATGCGGGGTGAGCCTCGCGCCGACGGGACCGTCTCCCAAGCCGCTCACGCCATGGCAGCTTGCACACGACTGCGTGTAGGTCGCCTTGCCCTGTGCGAGGTCGAGCGGCTGAGTTGGAAGCTCCAGCTTGGCTTCGTTGCCGAGGATCGCGGCGAAGCGCGCCTGGAGTGAATCGAGGCTGGCCGGCGGACGCTTGGTCGCTACGGCCGCGGCAACGGAATCGAGCAGCGCCCGCGCCGCCACCGCATTGCCTCCCGACAGACGCTCGGCCGCTCGGCGCGCGTCGGTCAGGAAGTCGTTGGCTTCCTGATATTCCTGGGCACTGATGAGGTGCCCCTGTGCATCAACCGCCTTGCCGTACTCCTCGACGGCGACGCTGACGATGTTCGCCACGCGCCGCGCAGGATGCTCCTGTGCCCCGGCGACCTGAACGCCAGCAAGCGCGACGAGCACCGCAAGACGGTTGAGAATGGTTCTGATTCTCATTGCCGAGGAAATGTATCGGGATTCCCCGGAACGGGGTAGGTCGACGAATTCAGGGCAGCGATTCTGCCACTACATAGGCAGCGGCCATGTGTTCCGTATGGGTCACCGACAGATGAATGCGACTCACGCCCAGCTCGGCCGCGCGGAGTTGCGCACGTCCATGAAGGAGCAGGTCAGGTGCGCGGCCACGCGTGGATACCACCTCGAGCTCGCGCCATCCAATTGCACTCGCGAGATCATTTCCGGAGAGCGCCTTGTACGCCGCCTCCTTGGCGGCAACGCGCGCCGCGAGCTGACGCTCAGGCTCGGGATGCGTGTGCGCGTACGCGATCTCGCCTTCCGTGAACATGCGCGTGAGGGCGCGATCACCCTTGCGTTCGAGCAGGCGTCGCATGCGCTCGACTTCCACCATGTCGATGCCGACGCCGACGATCATCGCCCGATGCGCTCGAACCAGCGGAGTGTCGCGACCTGTTCGTTGCGACCCGCGATCAGGCGCGAGAGCGCGGAGCAGGCGGTGTCCGCGGCGGAGAACGCGGCACGCAGCTGTGCGATCCAGGCATCCCATCCCGCGTCGCCCTGTGCGGCGGACTCCGACCGCTCGTCCAGCGCTACCAACGCCGCGCGGAGCGGCGCCATCAGCTCGGCGGTCTGCGCCGTGAGGGCGCGAACGCGAGCGGGGTCCTCCACCCCGTCTACCGCCGCGTCCACGGCGTTGGCTTCGATGCGCGCAACGAGGGCCGAGCCTCGCATGGCACTCAGCACGACCTCCGCCGACGCGCCCGCTGCGCTCGTGCGTGCGTCAAGCAGCGGCGCAAAGATCGCGGCGTGCGCGGCCTCGGAGGCAGGGTTGGGCTGGTGACCCAACGCGCGGAGCGACCGCGCGAGCTCGGGAAGGACCGGGGCTTCAGCCATTCGACGGCTCGTATCGATCGCCCGCCACGAGTGCCACGTGCGACACAGCGGCCTGCTGGCCCGTGCGCTGCTCGAATCGTCGAGCGAAATCCGACAGCCGGTCGGCCACAAAGCTGGCGCGCGGCAGTCCCAGGGCCGAGATGGCGTACTCGATCTGGTCCGGCGTGCCTTCGACTTCCACGAGGACATCCATGCGCGGGTAGATCTCGAAGCGGATCATGGCACCCCCAAGCTCGTACTGAACGATTTCGCGATCGATCGTGATCGTCACCTGGTATCCGAGACGATCCAGTATGGCGATGAACGCGCCCGCATCAAGGAGCTCGGTGCCAATCTCCTCGCGGACCTTGTAGCCGTCTTCCAGCCTCGTGGGTCCCTTGAAGTCCACTTCGGCGCGCGCATGCGATCCGGACTCGTAGACGCGTACCCGCAACACGTGGTCGCGCGTGACGAGCGACCGCTCGGGCGTGTCGTAGCGGCGATCCTGGAGCCGGCCGGTGAAGACGCGAGTCGCGCCAGCGCGCTCGACGGCCGCACACCGCTCTTCCAGGTCATCGACGACGCTCTTCAGCTCCACCTCACGCATGCGCGTCCCCGACGATTGCCTGCACGACTGCGGCGGTGTCGGCGAGGTCCGCGAACACCACGCCTTCGGCGCAGGCGGTGAGCTGCTGCACGGAGTACCGGCCGGTTGCGACACCGATCGCACGCGCGCCGATGCCATTGCCGCAGCTCATGTCGGCTGGCGTGTCTCCGATGACGATCACCGCGTCGCCGGCGACGGCATGCCCAAGGAACGCCTCGGCTCGTGCACGCGCGATGGCGGGCAATTCAGGGCGCGCGGCGTGATCGGATCCGAACGCACCGACCTTGAACCGATCGGGATCGAGACCGACGGCCCGCAGCTTGGCGTGTGCACCAGGCTGGATGTTTCCCGTGAGGAGTCCCAGGAGGACGTCGTCGCGCTGCTCGAGCGCCGCGAGGAGGGGCAGAATGCCGGGAAAGAGATGATTCGTGTCGTCGAT
>JBBQFW010000120.1:0-10957 GCA_038322445.1 Gemmatimonadales bacterium | reverse complement strand
GTCGACGTCGTCGGCCTCTCCATCCTCAGCGGCGCGCACATGACGCTGTTTCCTCGGGTACTGGACCTGCTGAAGGCAGAGGGCCGCGATGACATCCTTGTGACAGGCGGTGGCATCATCCCGAAGGAAGACATGGATGCCCTCCACGCGCTCGGCACCGGGCGGCTCTTCGGGCCGGGCACCCCCACATCGGACCTCGTCGATTACATCCGCGACTGGTTCACTGAACGCTCCGCGCAGGAAGTCTGAGACCATTGTGACGTCACGGCTCCGCGAGCTGAGCATCGAGCTCCGCGCGCTCGAGGATCGACTCCGACTCGGCGGCGGTCCCGACCGCATCGAAAAGCAACACAAGCAGGGAAAGCTCACGGCGCGCGAGCGTGTCGCGCGGCTGTGCGACGCCGGTGCGCGATTCGTGGAGATCGGCTTGCTGCTCGCGTACGATCAGTACGAGGGTGCCGCGCCCGCCGCAGGCGTCGTCACCGGCGTCGGCATCGTCCACGGACGACCGGTCGTCGTGGTGGCCAATGACGCCACCGTGAAGGCAGGATCCTGGTGGCCCGAGACCATCCGCAAGATTCTCCGCGCCCAGGAGATTGCGATGCGCTGCCGCATTCCCATCATCTATCTCGTCGACTCGGCGGGTGTGAACCTGCCATATCAGGGTGGCGTCTTTCCCGGGCAGTACGGGGCGAGTCGCATTTTCTACTACAACTCCATCATGCGCCGCTATCTGCGCATCCCGCAGCTGGCGGCCGTGATGGGGCAGTGCATCGCGGGTGGCGCGTACCTCCCCGCACTGTCCGACCTCATCGTGATGGTGAAGGGCTCATCGTTCATGGGGCTCGGCGGGCCGAACCTGGTGAAAGGCGCCACCGGCCAGACGATCGACGGCGAGACGCTGGGCGGCGCTGTTACGCATACGCAGGTGAGCGGAGTGGCGCACTACGCGGTGGAGGACGACGACGAGTGCCTGCACAAGCTGCGTGATCTGGTCGCGCAGCTGCCAGCCGAGAAGTCCGCGGCGCACGTTGAGCCAGGGGAAGGCGGCGCCTCTGCCCACGCGCTCTACGATCTGCTGCCGGCCGACCATCGCATGTCGTACGACATGCATCGCATCCTCAGTGTCATCGTTGACGATGGCCAGCTGTCCGAGTTCCAGGGCGAGCTCGCGCGGGAGATGATCTGCGGCGACGCGCGCATCAACGGCGTCGCCGTCGGCATCATCGCCAACCAGCGTGGGCTCATCAAGGGCCGTTCCGGCGAGAGGCCACGCTTCGGTGGCATCGTCTACGCTGAAAGTGCGGAGAAGGTCGCCTTCTTCATCGAGCGCTGCGATCGCCAGGGCATCCCGCTGTTGTTCGTGCAGGACGTGTCGGGTTTCATGGTTGGCCCAGAATCGGAGCACGAAGGAGTCATCCGGTCCGGCGCGCGATTTGTCGAGGCGATGGCGACCGCGCGAGTTCCGAAGCTCGTGCTGACGGTGAATCACGCGTCGGGCGCCGGTTACTACGCCATGGCGGGACAGGGCTTCGACCCGGACTTCATCTTCTCGTGGCCCACCGGACGTATGGCTGTCATGGAGGGCGAGGCCGCCGTACAGGCGGTGCATGGTCCGGCGATCTCAAAGGCGACCGCGGAGAAGCGGCCGCTCGACCCCGACACCCAAGCCTCCGTCGACGAGATGCGCGCGGACTACGACGAACAGCTCGACGCGCGGTATGCCGCCGCGCGTGGCTACGTCGACGCGGTCATCTTTCCGGAGGACACGCGTGACGTGCTCGCACTGGCGCTGCGCGCCGCGCTCTCCAATCCGGGCCCGCACCTCGGGCCTTTTGTACTTCCCTCGCTCCCCGACGCATGAGCAGTTCCTCGGAAAAGATCATTCGTGTGGCCTCGGGACAGGGGTTCTGGGGCGACTGGCTTGACGCCCCACGCCGCCAGGTCGAAGGCGGTCCAGTCGACTACCTGATGCTCGACTATCTGGCGGAAGTCACGATGTCGATTCTCCAGAAGCAGAAGGAGCGCGACCCGAAAATGGGCTATGCGCGCGACTTCATCGGTGCGATGGAGAGCGTGCTGCCTGCCGTCACCGAACGTGGCGTGAAGGTGATCGCGAATGCGGGTGGAGTGAATCCGGTCGCGTGCGCGGAGGCGGTGCTCGAGGCCGCCCGCGCGAAGGGCGCGGCCGGCAAGCTCAAGATCGGCGTCGTCACCGGCGACGACCTGCTGCCTCGGCTTGATGAGTTGCTCTCGAGTGGACACGCGCTGACGCACATGGAAACGGGCGCACCGCTGAGCACCGTGCGTGACCGCGTGCTCTCGGCGAACGCGTACATCGGATCCACGCCCATCGTCGAGGCCCTCGCGCGGGGGGCGAATGTCGTCGTGACCGGGCGGTCCACGGACACGGCGCTCACGATGGCGCCGCTGCGCCACGAGTTCGGCTGGGGGGCGCAGGATTGGGATCGTCTGGCCGCGGGCATCATCGCCGGCCACATCATCGAGTGCGGCGCGCAGTGTTCGGGCGGCAACTGCCTCTATGACTGGCGCAACATTCCCGACCTCGCGAACATCGGCTATCCGATCGTGGAGGCCAAGGCCGATGGCACGTTCACTATCGTGAAGCATCCCAACACCGGTGGCCGGATCAACGTGCAGTCCGTCAGCGAGCAATGTGTCTACGAGATGGGCGACCCGAACAGCTATATCACCCCTGATGTCGTCGCGGACTTCACCACCATCCATCTCGCGGATGACGGCGAGAATCGCGTGCGGGTCTTCGGCATCAAGGGTCGTCCCGCGACGGACAAGCTCAAGGTCTCCATCGCGTACCGCGCTGGATTCAAGGCGGTGGGCACACTGGTCTATTCGTGGCCCGATGCGCTCGAAAAGGCACAGCGTGCCGATCGCGTGCTGCGCGAGCGGCTCGACAACATGGGCTTGACGTTCGATTCTTTACTGACCGAGTTCGTCGGCGTGTCCTCCACCCATGGCCCGCTGTCTTCGCCGCCGCACGACATCAACGAGGTGCAGCTTCGCATCGGTGTCCGGTCCCCGGACCGGAAGACCGTTGAACGCTTCACCCGCGAGATCGCACCGCTCGTGCTGAACGGACCGCCGAGTGTCACGGGTTTCGCTGGTGGCCGTCCGAAGGTGGAGGAGATCGTGGCCTACTGGCCCGCGCTGGTCGACAAGACGGTCGTGCAGACGAAGGTCGAGGTACTCTCATGAAGGTCCGCCTGCTCGATCTCGCACACGCCCGAAGCGGCGACAAGGGAGACACCGCCAACGTCGGCGTCATCGCGCTCAAGCCCGAGTGGTATCCGCTCATCGCCGAGCAGCTCACGCTCGATCGCGTGCGCGCGCATTTCCGCGGGGTCATCACCGGCGACGTCGAGCGCTTCGAGCTGCCCAACCTCAATGCGCTCAACTTCCTGCTCCATGGCGCGCTGGATGGCGGAGGCACACTCTCATTGAAGACCGATGCACAGGGCAAGGTGTTCTCCACGGCCATGCTGCGCATGGTGCTCGACGTACCCGACGAGCGTGCGACGGCGCTCGCACTCCCGGACGCAGATCGCACGTGAGCCGCATCCGGCTCCTCCGCGACGGACCGGTGGGCCGCATCATTCTCGCGCGCCCGGATCGCAGCAATGCGATCGATCGGCAGATGGCGGATGAGCTGTTTGCCGCGCTCGCGCAATTCGAGTCCGATCCGCTTTGCCGAGTGCTCCACCTTGGCGGCGAGGGGGACGACTTCTGCATCGGTGCCGACCTCGAGGAGTTGGAGCGTTCACTCGACGCCGGTGCGGAGGCCAACCGCGCGGACGCCGAGGCATTCGGCCGCGTGCTGCTCGCGGTGCGCGCCCTCATGAAGCCGGTCGTGTGCAGCGTCCGGGGGCGTGCCCTTGCCACCGGGACCGGGCTCGCCACCGCATGCGACCTGGTGCTCGCCCATGAATCCGCGGAGTTTGGCTACCCGGGCGTTCGCATGGGCCTGGTGTCGGCGATGGAGATGACGATGTTGCGTCGCACCGTGGGGGAGAAGCACGCGGCGGACCTCGTGCTCACGGGTCGCGTCATCAACGCCGAGGAGGCGGAGCGCGTCGGCCTCGTGAGTCGCGTTGTCCCCGCCGCCACCTTTGACGACGACATCAACGCCACGCTCGAACAGATCAGCCTCGCGCCGCCGACGTCGCTGGCGCTCACGAAGTGGTTGTTCTACAAGCTCGACGCCCTGTCATTCGAGGACGGCATCGCGGCCGGCGTGGTGACCAGCGTCGAGGCGCGAGGGACCGACGAGTTCAAGGCGACGGTTCGTCGCGTCAATCAACGGAAGCCCCAAGAGCCGTGACCCGCTACCTGCTCGCCCGCGTCATCGTGACCCTCGTCGGCATTGCCGTTTGGGGATATGGGCAACGATTCGAGTTGCCCGCACTTCGCATTGGCGGCATTGCGATCCTGGCGGTCGCCCTCATGCTGCGATTCGCGCCCCGCCGCTGGTTCGACGAAGAGGCAGGATGATGCGTGCCTCGTCGATTCTCGCTGTGCTCGCCGTCATCGGCGGCGCCGCGTGTCACCATGCGCCCGCCACCGACACGCCGACCACGGACGCCCAGCGAACGTCGCGCGTCTACGATACCGTCACGCGCGATGAGCTGGCTGAAGAATCTCAACTCGGCACCACGGCATACCTGGCCATCCAGCGTCTTCGCCCCGCCTACCTCATCGACAAGACCGCGGGAGCCGCCGCCACAATCCATCCCATCTCGGTGTCAGTCAACGGTGGGCAGCTCTCGCCGATAAACGTGCTCATGAGCATCCCCACGCAGACCATCGCCGAGATTCGGTATCTCGACATTGGGAACGCGGCCCAGCGGTTTCACAATCGCGCGACGGGCCCGGTGATTCTCGTCACGCTGACCACGCAACCGACGCCCTGACAGCGTCGGGAAACAGCAGGGGTCCGTCGCGGTCGAAGGCTCGCAAGTCGTTATATTTCAGTCCTATGCCGCGCCATGTTGTCCCCGAGCTGTTAGCCCCAGCCGGTTCTCTCGACGCCGTCCGTGCCGCCCTCGCCAATGGGGCCGATTCCGTCTATCTCGGCGCAGACCGCTTCAATGCACGCGACGAGGGCGCACAGCTCACGCTCGATGAGGTCGCCGAGGCCTGCCGTCTCGCGCATGAGCGTGGCCGCCGCATCTACCTCACGCTGAACATCCTCCTCAAGCCCACCGAGCTTGCGGACGCACTGGTCTTCCTCGGTGAGGCCATCGATCGCGGCGTCGACGCCGCCATCGTTCAGGACGTCGGCCTCGTTCGACTCATCCAGGCGATCTACCCCGGCTTCGAGATCCACGGCTCCACGCAGATGACCGTGCACGACGAGAGCGGCGCTCGCGTCATGATGGAGCTCGGCATCAATCGCGTCGTGCTCGCGCGCGAGAACACGCTCGACGACATCCGCGCCATCAGATCCGCCGTCCCGGAGCTCGGCCTCGAGACGTTCATTCACGGCGCGCTCTGCATCTCGTACAGCGGCCAGTGCTACATGTCAGGCATGATCTCCGAGCGCAGCGCGAATCGCGGCTCGTGTGCGCAGTCGTGCCGCAAGGACTACGTGCTCGACGACGTCACCTCCGGCGCCGAGCTTGATCGTGGCTTCCTCATTTCGGCGAAGGATCTCGCTGCGACCGACCATCTTGCGGACATCGCGGACGCTGGGGTCGCCTGCCTGAAGGTCGAGGGTCGCAAGAAGCGCCCGGAGTACGTGGCCACGGTCACGCACGGGTACCGCACGTTCCTCGATCGACTCGCCGAGGGCGAGCGCTTGCCGCCGCCGTCGACCGACGTCGAGCCCCTGGCGCAGATCTACAGTCGAGGATTCACGGGGGGCATGTACGGTGGTCGCGCCGGCCGAGAGTACATCACGCGCAACCATCCCGACAATCGCGGCCGCGAGCTTGGCGTCGTCATCTCGCACGACGGTCATGAGCTCATGATCGACGTGTCCGCACCACTTCAGATCGGCGATGGCGTCGGCTTCGAGGCGCCCGACTCGCACGGTGGTGCGTCCGTCGGATTTACCGTCGACGCTGTGCGAACGCTCACAACCCGCAACGGCGTCGTGCGTCAGGCACTGGGACTGCCGTCGCGTGTTTCGGTGGTGGACGGATCGAAGGTCGTGCGCTCGTCCGAGGCTGCGCTGCTGGCACGCGCCCGCGCGAGCTACGCGTCGCTCCCGGCTGAGCTGCGCGCGCGCAAGACGCGCGTCGACGTGCGCGTCTTCGGCTCCAGTGGTGGTACGCTGAAGGCGGTCTTCTCGGCCGACGGCGAGCAGGTAACGGTCCGTAGCGAGCTCAATCTCGCCGTGGCATCGAAGCGCGCGCTCGACGCACACGCTCTTCGCGAGCAGTTCGGGCGCCTGGGTGAAACACCGTTCGTGCTCGGAGACCTCGACGCCATCGGGCTCGACGATGGCCTGTTCATCCCGATCAGTGCGCTGAACCATCTCCGGCAGGATGCCATCGACGAGCTGCTCCAGCGACGCGACTGGGCCCGCATGGCCGCCGTCGCGGAACGGCGCGAGGTCATCGATCGCGCGCTTGCGTTTGATCCGCCATCGCACTCGCATCCAGCGTCGACGTCGAGGCCGTTCGACCTCGTCGCGTCCGTCTTTACCCTTGACGATGCACGAATTGCCGCGGCGGCCGGCGCAACGACCATCGTCCTCGATCCGTTCCTGCGCCATCCCACGCCGCCCGTCACACGGGTGAGAGCGCTCGCGGAGGAATTGACGGCCGCGGGTATCGATCTTCGCCTTCGCACGCCCACGATCGTGCGTCCCGAAGAGCGCCGCGTCACGCAGAAGTGGCTCGACCTCGGGCTTCCGATCGTGAGCGGACACGTGGGTCTCGTCGCAGAACTGGCGAAGTCCGGACGCGACGTCATTGCGGACTACGCGGTCAATTGCTTCAACCAGCACACCGCGGCCGAACTATTTCGCCTCGGCGCACGGCGCATCATGCTCTCCCTGGAGTTGACGACGGATGAGATGCTCGCCGTCTCGGCGCCGTGGGAAGGCGCGGATTTCGACGTCTTCCTATACGGAAGGCCCGAAGGCATGACGATCGAGCACTGCGTCTTGAGCGCGGCCTTCGACCGTACGCCCACGACGTGCCGCGACCTGTGCGTACAGAAGCACACGAACGTCCAGCTCACGGACCCCGCCGGCTATAGCTTCGCCGTTGCGACGGATTCATCGTGCCGCAATCGCCTGCTGCATTCGCGCCCGGTGGAGGGCGGGGAGTACCTGCCACGTCTCTGGCGTGGTGGGCTGCGCAACTATCACCTGGTGTTCAACGTGGTCGGCGATCCGGTCGCACAGGTGGTCTCCGGCTATCGTGCGATGCTCGATGGCCTGGTGCAGGGAGGCGCACAATCCCCGAACGCTGTGCGCGCCGCGCTCGGGTCGAGCTTCACCCGCGGACATTTTGCACGTGCCGTGTGAATCGTTGCTTTTGCTTTCCTCTGCGTCCTCCGCGGTATGCGCTCCTGCCACTTTCCAGGCTCGTAC
The DNA here is from genome assembly GCA_038322445.1 of Gemmatimonadales bacterium. Classification (GTDB taxonomy): domain Bacteria; phylum Gemmatimonadota; class Gemmatimonadetes; order Gemmatimonadales; family Gemmatimonadaceae; genus AG11. The sequence goes on along the minus strand of JBBQFW010000120.1, from coordinate 3,378 downwards.
GAACTCGGATGCCGCGAACGGCCCCGCATGCATGGATTTGATGCTGTCGATCCCGCTCGCGTGAGTCAGTTTCCAGCATGACTCTGGCCCGCCCCACCCTCGACGCAGCCCGCGATGTCCTCCGCGCGCGGTTCGGGTTTCCGGATTTCCGCCCCGGACAGGAGCGGGCTGTCGCTTCGGTGCTCGCCGGTCGCGATACCCTTGTCGTCCTGCCCACCGGCGGCGGAAAATCGATCTGCTATCAGGTGCCGGCGCTCGTCCTGCCCGGGCTCACCGTGGTCGTCAGTCCCCTCATCTCCTTGATGAAGGATCAGGTCGATGCACTCACTGCGCGCGGCATTCCAGCCACCTTCCTCAATAGCACGCTGACCTCGGCGGAAGTCACCCAACGTATGGCGCGCGTCGTGAGCCGCGAGATCAAGATGCTGTACGTGGCACCCGAGCGATTCGACTTCGGTAGTGCGGCGGAGCGCCTGAAGGATGTCGGCGTGTCCTTGCTGGCAATCGATGAGGCGCACTGCATCAGTGAGTGGGGGCACGACTTCCGGCCGAGCTATCTCCGCGTGGCCCAGGTGCGTGAACGACTGGGCTGGCCGCCCGCCGTCGCACTCACCGCAACGGCCACGGCGCACGTCCGCACGGACATTACGCGGCAGCTCCGATTGGAGAACGCCGAAACCATCATCACCGGCTTCGACCGGACGAACCTCCGATACCACGTCATCCCGACGAAGTCCGACGCCGAGAAGGACGAGGCGCTCATCGGCATCCTGCGTGAGCACAAGGGCGTCGCCATCGTCTACGCGGCCACGCGGCGCAATGTAGAGAAAGTTACGGCCACGCTCGAACGGGCGCGTTTCTCCGCGCTTGCGTATCACGCGGGCCTCGACGACGCGCACCGCCACGACGTCCAGACCGCCTTCATGAACGGCGACGTCCGCGCCATCGTCGCCACCAATGCATTCGGCATGGGGATCGACAAGGCCAACGTTCGCGTGGTGATTCATCACGCCATGCCTGGGACGCTCGAGGCGTACTATCAGGAGGCCGGTCGCGCCGGACGCGACGGCAAGCCGTCCGAAGTCTTTCTCCTCCACGCATTTCCCGATCGTTTCACGCACGAGTTCTTCATCAAGGGCGCGCACCCGGAGCGAATAGTCATCGAGCAGGTATTCGACAAGGTGCGCAAGCTCGCGGATCGCAATGGCACCGTGCAGTTCGAGCCGGCGTCGCTCGCCGCGTCATTGCCCGGAAAGGTGAGCGATCGTGAGGTGGAATCGGCACTCCGCGTGCTCGCGAGGGCGGGCGCGCTCGCGACGGCAAGCGATTCCGGCAATCGCGCCCGCGTGCGCCTGCTCGCGACGCCTGACCGCGTCAAGCGAGAACTCGGCGCAGCTCCCGGATCGGAGCTCGAGCTGTTGCGAGCGCTCTGGCGGATGGCGGGGAACGCACTGAACGATGGCGCGGAGATCGACGTCGATGCGTTGCCGCGCACGTTCGGCGGCGCGTACGGGGCCACGCGCCTGCTCGACCAGCTTCAGGGACGGCAGTTTCTGGAGTGGCAGAAGGTCGGCGGCAGCGACCGCGTCACGGACCTGCGCCGTCCGCTCTCGGCGTATCCGATCAACTGGGAAGCCCTCGATCGCCGCCGTCTTAACGAGCTCGCCAAGCTCGATTCCATGCAGGGGTACGCGTACGCGAAGGGGTGCCGGCGAAACTACGTCCTGCGCTACTTCGGCGATCCCGCCGCCGGCAAGGACTGCGGTGGCTGCGACAACTGCCTCGGCACGCATGGTGCCTTTCCATCGGCGCGTGCGTCGCTGGCCAAGCCAAAGCCGGGTGAGAAGGTCAGGGTTCGCGGCGGCGGCAGGAAGGTAGCGGGCGATGACGTCGGCGACGGGGCCGCCAGCCCTGCTGACATGCGGTTGCTCGAGCGTCTTCGCGCGCTGCGGAGCACGCTCGCGCGTGAGCAGAAGGTGCCGGCGTACGTGGTATTTTCTGACCGGACGTTGACGGAGATGGCCGTGCGAAGGCCGCGCACCGACTATGCGCTGGGCGAGATCCACGGCGTTGGACCGATGAAGATCGAGAAGTACGGCGAGCCGTTTCTCGCGCTCCTGCGAGCCGCCGACGAAACCGAAGCCGCATGACTACGGATACCTGAATGGACGACATACTCTATTTCTCCGAGCAGCACCTCGCCGTGCGCGAGATGGTCCGAGAGTTCGCGCGCGACGAAGTGGCGCCCGTCGCCGCGAAGTTCGACGCGGATTCGATCTTCCCCTGGGAGAACGTCAAGCGCATGGGCGAGCTCGGTCTCCTCGGCGTCCCGTGGCCCGAGGAGATGGGCGGCGCGGGCTTCGACCTGCTGAGCTACATGATCACCATCGAGGAGCTGGCGAAGGTCGATGCGTCCACCGGGCTCACGGTGTCCGCGCACACCACACTGGGCACCTCGCCTATCGTGCACTTCGGCACCGCCGCACAGAAGGCGCGCTACGTTCCGCTACTAGCGAGCGGGAAGGTGTTGGGAGGCTTCGGCCTCACGGAGCCTGACGCGGGGTCCGACGCGGGCGGTACGCGTACGAGGGCCGTGAAGCGCGGCGACCATTACGTCATCAACGGCACCAAGCGCTTCATCACGCACGGTAGCGTGGGCGAGATCTTCATCGTGACAGCGGTGACCGATCCCTCCATGGGTACAAAGGGCATTAGCTCCTTCATCCTTACCAAACCGACCTCCGATCTCGAAAAGGTGCGCGATCTCGGCATCGGGCACGACGCGTCCCTGCCGGCGATGAAGGGATTTCGCTCCGGAAAGAAGGAAGACAAGCTCGGCTGGCGTGCCTCGGACACCGCAGAGCTCATCTTCGAGGATGTCGAGGTTCCGGCGGAAAATCTCGTTGGCCAGGAAGGGCAGGGCTTCGTCAACTTCATGCGTACCCTCGATGCGGGGCGCATCGGCATTGCGGCGCTGTCCCTCGGTATCGCGGAAGGCGCCTATGAGCAGGCGGTCAGGTATGCCGCTGTCCGTAAGCAGTTCGGCAAGCCGATCGCGGAGTTCCAGGGCATCTCCTTCCAGCTCGCCGACATGGCGACCGAGATCGAAGCGGGAAAGCATCTCATGTTCCATGCGGCCTGGCTCTCCCAGAACGGCAAGCCGTTCAGCAAGGAAGCCGCGATGGCCAAGCTGTTCTGCTCGGAGCTGGCCATGCGGGCGACCACCAAGGCCGTGCAGGTGTTCGGCGGCTACGGCTACACCAAGGACTACCCGGTTGAGCGCATGATGCGCGACGCCAAGATCTGCGAGATCGGCGAGGGCACCTCCGAAATCCAGCGGATGGTGATTGCGCGGCATGTCCTCAAGGAGATCGCCGG
>JBBQFW010000119.1:0-10970 GCA_038322445.1 Gemmatimonadales bacterium | reverse complement strand
ATTTCGTAGTCGCTGCCGTTTTTTGGTGCGTACGACATTCCCGGGCGCGGCTGCGGACAGCATTGCGCTGGGTGTCGCTAACGGGAGCGACGCCGCTCGCGGCTGGAGTCCGGCTCGTGGAGACGTCGAGCTCAGCCGAGCGGCCTCGACCCTGACGAAGTGCGGTGTCAGGCAATCGCTTCTGGCGGGCGTTCAGGCCGTGCTGTATTGTCCGCAGTTCGTACAAATTCGTGCTCGTTTCCGTCGGACCATTTCACGACCGGAGACCACCATGTCGACGTCAGTCCCGCCCCGCGACGACAACATGTCGTCCGCACTCTCCGCCCTCGGAGACGAGAACGCCCTCAAGCAGGCCTTTCTCACGCACTACCCCGCACTCAGCAAGGAAGCGCAACTCGGTCTCGGCGACGACGCCCTCGCGCTAATTCCCAAGGTGGTGGAAGGTGCCTTCGTACGCGCGTGGGATGCGCGGGGCACGATCAGGACGCCCGCGGATCTCGATGCCTTCCTGATCGACGACGTACATCATGCGGCCGCACGCGCGCTCAGTCGCCGGGCGGCCGCGCATCGTTTCGGCGGCGCGTTGCCGCACGAGGCGCACGCGATATCGGGCGAGGTGAATCCCGAACAGTCGTGGAGCCACATCCAGGCGGCGCTGCACGGCACGGCACACAGTCCGTCGGCGCTCTCCGCGGTGGCGGCGGCATCGCGCCACGATGCGGCGGGCCACATCGGCGCGGTCGGCAAGTCGCAGTCAATCGTGCTCGCGGCCGCCGTCGGAGTCGTCGTGATCGCGGTGATCGGTGGCGGCATGTACGCCATGAACAAGGCGGCCTCCAAGCTGCGGGTCACAAAGGCGCTGGCGGCGTCGGACGTGCGCGTGATCAACACGCCGGCGGGTCGCGCCGGCACGATCAACCTGGGCGACGGCACCACCGCGCACATGGCGCCGGAATCGAAGCTGACCATTCCGAAGGACTTCAGCGGCGCATTGCGAGGCGTGGGTATCGAGGGGGCGACCACGTTCGACGTCGCGAAAGGCCTCGAGCAGCAGTTCGAAGTGCACGCGCGCAATGCGATCGTCGTCGCGACCGGCACGTCGTTCACGGTGAGTGCCTACCCCGCCGACTCGCAGGCGATCGTCGTGGTGAAGGAAGGTGCGGTGGAAGTGCGCCAGGGCGACGTGAGACGGCCGGTGGCGGCGGGCACAGGGCTGGTGGTGCTGGACAACGGCGTCATGCGCGTGGCCACCGCGGAGGAGTGTGAGGAGGCATCGGGATGGGCGACCGGCACGCTGGCCGTCGAGAACCGGCCCCTCAAGGAAGCCCTCACAAAAATGAAACGCTGGTATGGATACGAGATCCGGGTGCCGCATGACTCGCTCCTTGCGCGCAAGGTGACGATGCGGGCGTCCCTCGATTCCGGCATGCAGGCGATTAAGCTGATCGAGAAGAGCAGTGGTCTCGAATTCGGGTACGCCGGCCAGAACATGGTGTTTCGTGAGCCAGGATCCGCAGGGGGCAAGAAGAAATAGGTTTCGTCGTACGCCGGACAGCGAGCGCAATTGCGAATCGCCAATCCGGTAGCGGGTCTCCTCTGGCCACTCGAACGAAAGCTGCCGCTGCTCATCGCGGCGCTGCTGTGCGCAATCGTGGGCGCGTTCGGTTACTTCGCCCACGAGGAGCTCGAGAATGCATTCGAGACGGCGGCCTCCGCACGGCTGGTCGCCGCTGCGCATCGCATGTCGGCACTGCTGGTGGAGTCGGCAGCGGCCGTGCGCAGCGAAGGGAGCACGTTCGCGCGCGATCCCGCCATTGTCGCAATGCTGATGGCGGAACCGCGATCGGCGCCGCCGGATGGGGACGTGTTCCGCGTCGTGATGCCGAATGCGGTACGGGAGACTTCGCGCGCGCTGTGGACGAAGGATTGCCGGTTGGTCGCCACGCATGGATCGCTGGCACACAGCCCGGCACTCACGACATGTCCGGGCGCCCGACCCGCCGCCGTGCCCTATCGGTACGGGTTGCAGCCGCTCGCAAGCTGGGGCGACAGCATCATGTACGTGCTGATCCTGCCGGTCGTCCGCGCCACCGACACGCTGGGCTTCTATGTGCAGGCCCGCGTGGTTGGCGAGGGATCGTCCGCTCGAGTGGTCACCGGGCTGCTGGGCGAGGACTCGAAGATGATGCTCGGAAACGCCGCGGGCGAAGGGGTGTGGACGAATCTCGCGGGCCGCGTGACCGGTCCCTCGACGCTGTTGCAACGGGATGTCGCGGTCCATTACGTACCCGCGACGGGGGTGCAACAGCTCGGCGTGATGCTCGACGTGCCGGCGACACCGTGGGTCACCTGGGCCGAGATGCCCTACGATAGCGCCATGGAGGGACTGTATCAGCCCCTGCTGAACATGGCGGCGTTCGGACTCCTGTGCATTGCCCTGGGCGTTTTTGGCGCATGGCTGTTGAGTCGTCACGTCACGGCGCCCATCGCGGAGCTCACGCGCGCGGAGGAGGACTTTGCCGCCGGCAACTACGGGCGCCGTGTGAAGACCGGGCGCCGCGATGAGCTCGGAGGGCTGCTCACCGCCTTCAACGGGATGGCTGAGCGCGTCGAGGCGTCGAATGCAGAGATCAACACCGCGTTCACGCTCATGAAGGAAGCGCATCGCGACCGGCAATCGGCGCAGCTGCTGCTCGACGAGGTGTTGTCCCAGGCGCCCGTCGGCATTGCCGTGTTCGACGAGGCAATGCGCTTCATTCGCGTGAACGATGCATTCTCGGCGTTGACCGGTCACCCCGTGGCGGCGCACATCGGCCGGGCGGTGGGCACGATGATGCCACCGATGTCGCCCACCACGGAGTCGCAGCTGGCGCACATGCTGTCGAGCGGCTCGGCCACCACGAACCAGCTGTCCAGTTCCACCGGCGTGGGAGCGAAGCGTTACTGGACGGGTAGCTACTTTCCGGTCCGCGGGCCCGCCGGCGACGTCACGCGCGCCTGCGCGATCCTCGTCGACATCACGGCGCACCGCGAGCTCGAGGCGCAGTTCCTTCACGCGCAGAAGATGGATGCGGTTGGCCGGTTGGCGGGCGGCGTCGCGCATGACTTCAACAATCTGCTCACCATCATCACCAGCTACAGCGAGATGGCGCTCCAGAGCCTCCCGCCCGAGGAAGAACTGTACGGCGACATGAAGGAGATTCACCTCGCGGCCGAGCGGGCCGCGCGCCTCACCAGGCAGCTGCTGGCCTTCAGCCGGAAGCAGGTGCTCACGCCACAGGTGCTCAACCTGAATCACCTGGCTGCGGAGATGGAAAGCATGCTGCGGCGCCTCATCGGCGACGACGTCACCCTCGTCTTCGAGAGTGGCGCCGAGCAGGGCAGTGTGCGCGCCGATGCGGGGCAGATCGAGCAGGTCATCATGAACCTCGCGGTGAACGCGCGCGATGCGATGCCGGACGGCGGGCGGCTCGTCATGCGCACCGCGGACGCACTCATGGCGACGGACCAGGTGATGGACTCCGTGACGATTCGCGCCGGTGAGTACGTCACGCTCAGCGTGAGCGATACGGGCGTCGGGATGTCGGATGAAACGCGGGCGCACCTGTTCGAGCCGTTCTATACCACGAAAGGCAGTGGCCTTGGCACTGGACTTGGCCTCTCGACGGTGTACGGCATCGTCAAGCAGTCTGGAGGCGAGATCGCCATCGAAACGGAGCTGGGCCGCGGCTCCACGTTCGTGGTATACCTCCCGCGCATCTCCTGCGACGACGCCTGATCTGCTGCCACGTGTCCATCCTGACACTCGTCATTCGCGCGTACGACGGAATGACGAACGTCTCTCAACGCATGGTGTGAGGAGGGCCACTGATTGGTGTCCATCCTGACACTCGTCATTCCCGCGTGCGACGGAATGACCAACGTCTCTCACAGCACGGTTTCAGGATCGCAACTAGCTTGCGACATGAGGTCACGACAGTATTCCGCCGCCGAGGAGTTGGCCAACAGCCTCACGCACGGGTTCGGGCTGGCGCTGAGCGTGGTCGCGGCGCCGATGCTCATCATTGCGGCGGTGAGCACGAACGACGCGTGGCGCATCGTGGCAGCCTGCATCTACGCCGCGACGCTGGTGATGCTGTACGCGGCATCGACGCTGTACCACTCAGTGCGCGACGCGGCGCGGAAGGAGATCTGGCAGCGCGTCGACCATGCAGCGATCTACCTGCTCATTGCCGGGACCTACACGCCCTTCACGCTCATCAGCCTCCGTGGTGCATGGGGGTGGAGCCTGTTCGGATTCGTCTGGACGCTGGCCCTCATCGGCGTATTGCTCAAGAGCCGGTTCGGAGCGCGGCTCCCCACGCTGTCCACGTGGATCTACCTGGCGATGGGCTGGGTCATCGTGATTGCGATGCGACCCCTTGCTTTGCACGTGGCACCAGCGGGATTGTGGTGGCTCGCGCTCGGCGGCGCGTTGTACACGGGGGGCGTGGTCTTCTATGTGTGGGAACGTGTGCGCTACAGCCATGCGGTGTGGCACCTGTTCGTGCTCGGCGGGAGTATCGCGCATTTCGCGGCGGTGTTGTGGTATGCCCTGCCAGCGTGAGTTCACGTGAGAAATCACCGCGCCACAGTGTGATCGACCCTTCTTTCACGGCGCCCGCCCGGATTGTCGCGGCGGCATCCAACCTGCCCTGCATGACTCCTCACGCATTCCAAGGATTCCAGACATGAACAAGCGCATCAGACGCAAGCAGATTCGGAAGCTCCTGCTCATCGAGCTCGCCGCGCAGTTCGCCGATCCGGCGGATGCAGTCGCATGGCTCGAGACGCCGATCGACACCCTCGAAGGACGCACGCCCCGGCAGGCGATTGCGGAGGGTGAGATCGAGCGCGTGACCCTGATGCTCGACGCACTCAACGCACGCGGCAGCTGACCGAATACTCAACCAGACGTTTGCGCCGGCCACCATTTTTGGCCTCATTGCTGCACTGGAGACCGCCATGGCGCATCGCGAGTACATCGACAGCCGAGGACTGCAGTGGCAGGTGTGGGAGGTCATTCCCACGTCGTCGGAGCGACGCAAGCTCCGTGAGCGTCGCCACGCACCCCGCGATGCGAACGATCGACGGAAGCGACACGAGTCGCGGCTCCGGTCGAGCGACGGGGAGTCAGGCGGTTGGTTGGTGTTCGAATCGATCGACGGCAAGCGCCGCCTCCGGCCGATCCCACGAGAGTGGCACCGAGGCTCGGCCGAGGAACTCGAGTCCATGTGCGCGCGAGCCGTACGTGCGCCGCGCCCATCGCGTCGCCTGATCGAGTAGTCAGCTACACGCGGCGGACAATCGCCGCGCCGCTGGCGACGACGGGAAGAGCTGCTTCGCGGCGCTCGCATGCGGCCGCGCTCGACGACAGTCGCCGCGTCCCGCATAGAGCTGCGCGAGCCGCACGTGAATGCGGAAGCTGCCCGGATCCATCGCCGAGGCGCGCTCGAGCGACGTCGCCTTCGAGCTGGTCGCGTAAAGCGACATGGCCGTGAGCTGTCCGGCGCTCCGCACCACGATGGCAGCGGCGAGTAGGGCGATCATCGCGAAGGCCAGGAGGCGACGGGGTGCCGTGAGCTCCACGATTCGGCGCTCACGCGACGACGGAGCAAGCGCGCCAACGAGCGACCACGCGATGAGCGCGGGGATCGGGAGGAGGAGCACCGCATCAAAAGCGCCGACCACCAGGACTATCACGAGCGTCGAGAGGAACACCGCGGCGCCGAGTCGCGCTTCCGTTCCCTCGGCTGCAGTCACGCCGCGCATCCCGTCGGCGAGCAGCGCCAACATCGCGAGGCCGATCAGTGCGAACGCCACCGGCCCCCGCTCGGCCAGGAAGGTCACCCAGTCACTGCTCGGCCACGGGTTCGACGTCATGCCATCCTGCCCGAGCGACGGATCGTTGGGCGACGCAAAGCGCGGATAGATCACGGACCAGTTCCCGGGACCCACCCCGAGCAACGGGTGATGCAGTGTCATCCTGAGTGAATTGCCATACTGGATCACTCGTCCGTGGCCACTGCCGCCCTTGTAGTTCACGATGCTGTGCGCCGTGTCGGCGTAGGGCGAGTCGCTCTTCCAGTCGAGCGTGTTCGGAAGGACCAGCGCCGCGCCCGCGCCCGCGGCCGCGGTGATGAACAGCAGGAGCAACCGGCGCGCGCGAACAGTTCCATCCGAACGACGCATCGCGATGAGGCCCGCAATGCCCATGACGCCCAGTCCGATCAGCAGCGCGAGCCACGCGGCCCGGCTGCGCGAGAGGATGAGCGCCGCGGCCACGAGTGCGAGGCCGCCACTCCAACGCCAGAGCGAAGCGCGAGACGGCGCACGGATGCCGGAGTAGAGCAGGGCAGGCAACGTGATCGCGCAGAGATGCGCCATGAAGTTCCGGTTGCCGAACGTTCCGCCCGGCGCGCGATTGAGGCTCACGAACTCGCTGGTGACGCCGTACGCCTGGAGAAGCGCGGTGACTGCGCCGACGACGCCCGCCAGCGCGAGCGCGGCAACGAGTTGTCGCGAATGTCCCGCGCGCGCCAGCGTCCGCGCGCACCAGAAGCAGGCAATACCGGCAAGGGACACACCGGCGGCGCGTCCGGCCAGCCACCAGTTGGTGGCGAACACCGAGGACACGCATCCGAGCACGAGCCACAGCGCGAGCAACTCGTCCGCGCGAGAGAGCGCCAGGCGTCGGGCGCGGGCGATGCACAGGAGCGTGACCGTGCCGGCCGTCACGCTGAGCAGCAGTTCCTTCGGCACGAAGAAACGATCGAGCTCGAAGGTCTTGTAGGGCGCGGCCGCGAGGACCACAGCGATCGACCCGGCCTGCAGGATTCGCGTGGCGAGGCGCCGTTCAGCGAGCGGCATGCGTCGGATGGCAGGACGCTTCGCCCTCGTCGGTGAAGCCATGCTTCTTCACCGGCATGAACGTCCAGCGGTACCGGTCCTTCAGCAACGAGAAGCGAATGAGCCCGAACGAGTCGGTCGAATGCACCTCGCTGCCCGGGAGCACGCTGTCGATATGGGAGCGGTGCGCGCCGCCCGTGCCCACCACGAACTGGCGGATGCCGCCGGTCGAGTCCGGGGTGCCGTTCGTATCGAGCGGAGCGAATCGCTCATAGACGTGATCGTGGCCCGCGATCACCACACTCACGCCATGGCGCGCGAACGTCCGCCAGATCGGGATCAGCTCGTCACGCTCGGCATGTGAGCCGGAGCTGAAGCGCGGATGGTGCATGTAGGCAATGGTGCAACGGCCGAGGTGCGCGTCGAGATCCGATTGGAGCCACGCCTGCTGCGGCGACCCGGCATCGGCGGCAATGTTCGTGTTCAGCGCGATCACGTGCCACGTTCCCAGGTCATAGCTGTAGTAGCCGCCCGGCCGCGGGCCTGCTTGTGCGCCGAAGTAGTCGAAATACGCGGCCGGACCCTCGGCGCTGTACTCGTGATTGCCGACCGAAGGGCGGATGCGTGCCCGGTGGCGTCCCCACGCCGGATCGAAGCACGTGACGAACGGATGCGGGTTTTCCTTGCTCACGTAGGCGACGTCGCCGGCAATGAAGATCGTGCCGCGAATGGTGTCGAGCATCGCGGCCGTTCGCATCGCGCCGTCCGAGCCACAGTCGGCAATGTCTCCCGCGCCGACGAGGGTCGGGACGGTGTCGGACTGCATGGCCAGTGCGACGGAATCAGCCGTGGGGTTGGCGTGCAGGGCCACAGGCTTGCCCGCCGGCTCGCTCCGTCCGCATGCGGTGACGGCGAGCGCCACCACCATCGCGATCCGTGCCACGCCGTGCAGAGCGGTCACAGGACCGGGAGCTTCCACGTGCCGCGCAGGCGCTCGTACTCGGCGGCGGGAAGTTGGACGAGCGCGGGATGTCGGCTGGCGTCGAGCCAGCGCATCAGTGCCTCGAGCCGGCCGGCATCCATCGCGGTGCACCCGGCCGTGGTGGATGACGGCCCTCCCCAGATGTGCAGGAAGATGCAGGAGCCGCGACCTGGCGTCGTCGGCGCCGCGTTGTAGCCCACGATCACCCCGATGCGGTACTGGCCGATGGTGCGCATGTGCTCCGCGCTCGTCCAGTCAATTTTCGGCACGGAGGATCGGTCCACGACGGTGTTGTAGTGCACCGAGGTTTCGTCGTCGACACAATCACTGCCCGCCACGAGGTTCGCGTAGGGCATGCGCACCCACGACATCTCGGCAATCGGCGCAAACCCGAAGGCGGTATCCAGCGGGAATGCGCCTGCAGGAGACTTGCCGTCGCCCTCTTGCTTCACCGGTTGATGCATGTCCGACGCGAGCGACGGGTCCGACCACGCAAGCCCGGTCCGGCCGATGACGGCCGGAATGGCCGAGGCCACGACGGTCCATGCCGAGCGCGAATCCGGCCGCTCGAAGCGATGCAGCGTGCCGGTGGTCGTCGACCAGTCCGGCGCGGTGAAGACGACGAGTTGCAGCGCACGATCCAGCGGGCTCTGCACGGGCGCGAGCGTCGGGGAGGTTGAGGTCGCTGGCCCGGACCGCGTGCCGGTCGCCTGCGAGCAGGCGCCGAATGCAGTGGCCAGTGCGTATCCACTTATTGCCAATCGGAGAAATCGCATGCGCCAAGCCTAACAAAAAGCGCCGGTTCACGCCCGGACGATGCGGCGCCGGACGGTGGCCGCGACGACCGGACCGCGCGCGCCCGGTTGGACCTCAACCTGCATACGAATGTGCTCGGCATCTCGCTGCTCCCGATGCCCCGATTGAGGTCAGACAGTTCACTGGAGCAGAACCAAGCGTGCGGCTTCCACACGGCTGGCGAAAGCGGGCGCCGGCCCTTGACAGAACGCGATCGACGGACGCGCCGAGCGACGTCATCCTCGGCGAATTATTCGGCACCGAGCGGCTTGCTCGGCATGGGCGCCACCTCGCGCGCTCACAGCGGATCGTCCAGACGCCACGGCACGTCGCGCCACGCGGCAAGGGGCCACTCCTCTCGCGCCTCGCCGCGACGGAACGCGTACTGCGCGCCGTGCACCGCACGCTCGCGGCCGCGGCCGCCGAGGGGCTCGAGACCAGCCCCGCTGGAGAATGGCTGCTCGACAATTTCTACGTCGTGCAGGAGCAGGTGCAGGAAGTCCGGGCGACCCTGCCGAGCGACTACTACCACCAGCTGCCGAAGCTCGACGGCGACGGGCCCCTCGCGGGCTATCCCCGGGTCTATGAGATCGCCATCGAGCTGATCGCGCACACCGACGGGCGACTCGACTCGTCGATGCTCGAGCTCATGGTCGCGCAGCATCAACGCATCGCCCCGCTCACGATGGGCGAGCTCTGGGCGATGCCGGCCATGCTGCGCATGGGCTTTCTCGAGAACGTGCGCCACATGGCGCTGCGCGCTGCCGCCGACTCCGAGGATACGCGCACCGCGGACGCCTGGGTCACGCGGCTGCTCGGCGCGGAGGACGCGCGCGGCGACGCACTCAGCCGCGCGCTCACGGAGTTCATCAACAACCCGCCGAACCTCAACCCGGCGTTCCTCACGCGGTTTCTGCAGCAGATCAGGAGTCGTCGCGCGGACTTCACGCCACTGCTCTGGCTGGAGCAGTGGATCGCCGATGAGGTGATGAGCATCGAGGAGGCGGTACAGCGGTCCACCCAACACCTGGCTGTCACGCAGCTCGTGATGGCCAACAGCATCGCCAGCCTCCGGAAGATCGGCAGCATCGACTGGTCGGAATTCGTTGAAGGCGCCAGTCTGACCGAGGCAGTGCTGCGCCGCGATCCGAGCGGCGTGTATCCGGGCATGACGTTCCAGACGCGCGACCGGTACCGCCACGTGGTCGAGCGCATTGCGCGCCGCACGGATCTCTCGGAGCACGGCGTCGCCGAAGCCGCCATCCAGGCGGCGGCGGCCGCGGAGCGCGCGTCGGGGTCGATCGCGCGCGAGGCACACGTCGGCTATTACCTCATGAGCGACGGACTCGCGGCGCTGGAGCGGTCGCTAGGCTATCGCCCTCGACTTCGCGAAGTCCTCTTCCGCGCCGCGCGCCGCAAACCGAGTGCTTTCTACCTCACCGGCCTGGGGCTGTTGATCGGCGGTGCGCTCGCGCTGCTCCTTGAGCCGGCCGAGGGCGCGCTCGGGTACGGTGTGCTCGCGGCGGTGCTTCTGGCGCTGCTGCCAGCGACGGACGCGGCAGTCGCCGCAGTGAACCAGGTCGTGACGCTGCTGTTGCCGCCGGATCGCCTCCCACGCCTGGCGTTCAAGGACGGCGTGCCGTCTGTGCATCGCGGCGTGGTCGTGGTGCCGATCCTGCTCGGCAGCGTGGAGTCGGTGGAGGAGGCGCTCGACCATCTCGAGGCGCAATACCTCGCGAACCGCGATCCGCAGATTCGCTTCGCGCTGCTCGGCGACTTCGTCGACGCCGATGCGCAGGAAGTGGCGGGAGACGAGGCGATCGTCGTCGCCGGTGTCGAGGGGGTGCGCACCCTCAATGCGTCGTATGCCGCGAGCGGCACGGACGCTCCCTTCTACTTTTTCCATCGCATCCGCCAGTTCAATGCCGCGGATAACCGCTGGATGGGCTGGGAGCGCAAGCGCGGGAAGCTCGTGCAGTTCAACAAGGTCATCCTCGGTACGGATGAGGGGGCGTTCAGCTTTATCGAAGGCGAACGCGAGTGGCTCCGTGGCGTGCGCTACGTCGTCACTCTCGACTCCGACACGGTGCTTCCGCGCGACACCGCGCTCGCCCTGATCGGGACCATGGCACACCCGCTCAATCGCGCAGAGTTCGATGAGCGCGCTGGCCGCGTGGTGAAGGGGTATGGCATCCTGCAGCCGCGCGTGAGTGTGTCGCTCGCCAGTGCGAATGGCTCGCGCTTCTCGGCGATCTTCGCCGGTCATCCCGGTCTCGACCCATACACGACGGCGGTCTCCGACGTC
>JBBQFW010000118.1:0-10984 GCA_038322445.1 Gemmatimonadales bacterium | reverse complement strand
GTGTCGTACTTCTTCGGATCGTAGTAGAACTTCCGCATCTCGGGGCGGTACTTCGCCATGGTCGCCTCGTTCAGCCAGATGGGCGGCTGGTCGGTGGCGGCGAAGAACGGACGGTACTTGATCGTCTTCGTCTGCACGTTGGTGAAGTAGTCCCAGGCATCCGTCACCACCTGCGGCGTGAGCAGGATGTCGAGCATCGTCATCGCCTGCGCCTTCGCGCCGGCCACCACGCCCTTGTGCGCGATCGGCGTGGCCATCGAGATCGCGTTCGCCCAGTTGTGGCCCGGCATGTTCGGGATGTTCGAGGGGAAGCGCAGCGTCACGGTCGGCATGTTCCACGCGACGTCGCCGATGTCGTCCGAGCCACCACCCATGCGCATTGCCTCGGGCGTCGGTCCCTCCAGCCGCCCCTCGTTGCGGCTCGTCATCCCGCTGTCGGCCACGCCGAGCTCGCGCTGGATGCCCTTCGCGAGCGTCTGATCCTTGTCGTCCCACGCCGGCATCCCGACCCGCTTGATGTTCTGGTACATCGCCTCGGCGATGGGACGCGAGAAGTGTCCGCTCCATCCCGAGCCCACCATCATCACCGTGTCCACCGCGGTGCCGGTCATCATCGCCGCCGCCTTTGCCTTGATCTTCGCGTCTTCGAACATGGCGAGCGTCTTCTCGTAGTCGGTCTGGCGGAAGTAGAACCAGATGCTCGCGGTGCTCGGCACCACGTTCGGCTGGTCGCCACCATCCAGGATGACGTAGTGGCTCCGCTGCGCGAGCGGCATGTGCTCGCGCTGGAACTCCCAGCTTGTGCCCATGAGCATGACGGCGTCGAGCGCGCTCTTGCCACGCCATGGTGCGCCGGCGGCGTGCGCGCTGGAGCCCTTGAACTTGAAGATCGCGGAGATGAGCGCGTTGGAGCTCGACTGCCCCCACGACACGCCGAAGTCGCTGCTCACGTGCGTGAAGAGGGTGATGTCGACGTCCTTGAACACGCCGGCGCGCACCATCCACGCCTTGCCCGACATGAGCTCCTCAGCCACCCCGGGCCAGAGCACGAGCGTGCCGGGAATGTGGTCGCGCTCCATGATCTTCTTCACGACGATGGCCGCCGCGATGTTGAGCGGCATGCCGGCATTGTGGCCTTCACCATGACCCGGTGCGCCAATGATCATCGGGTCCCTGTAGCCGACACCGGGCTTCTGTCCGGCCTGCGGGATGTCGTCGATGTCGCTGCCGAGGGAGATGACGGGCTTGCCCGATCCCCATCGTGCGACGAACGCCGTGGGCATGCCGGCGACGTTGCGTTCGACCTTGAAGCCGTTCTCCTCGAGCAGGCCGCTCAGGTACTTCGACGTTTCCACCTCCTGGAACCCGAGCTCGCCGTAGGAGAAGACCTGGTCCACCATCACCTGGATCATCTTCGCCTTGGCGTCGATCTCCCTGGCGGCTTCGGCCTTGAGGGCCTCGAGGCGCGGCGTGCTGGCATACGTGTACTTGATCGAGTCCGCGGCGTTACCGCCGGCACCGCCCCGTTGTGCCTGCAGCGGGCGCGGCGGCAGCACGATGAGCGCACAACAGGCGAAGAGTGCGAAAGCGGACGAACGACGTTGTGACATGGGGAAACTCCGAGGGTTGGTGCAACGGGCGGGAAGGCCGTGCGACGATCAGCGCAGAGAATAACCCTTCAGTGATCATTGCGCAGGATACACGCAGCCACTTTATCGCGGGCTTTCCTCACCCGAGAGGCGGAGTATCTTTTACGGGCCGACGGACGCCGAGTGTCCTCGCGGCCCACGCGTGCCCGTTTGATCCAGTTGCGCGGCCCGACGCTGGCACCTGGCGCAGAAGGGGTGCGCGCCGTCACCCGTGTCGGTCTCGCATGAGCAATGGAATTGGAGGGTCGTATCATCCGACGCATGCTCACTTGGCAGAGCCTCTGATCGGCACGTCCTACACCCTGCCCTTGCCGACGGCCACGGTGCGCGCCGAGGCGATGGTGGTGGCGGTGGAGGCAACGCGCTTCCTGCGTGAGGTGCGCGGGATTGGCCGGTACGTGCGCGCGCTCCTGCCAAGGCTCGTGGCGTTGCGAGCGGGGCTTCGCCTCGTGCTGTTCGTGAAGCGCACCCGCGATGTCGCGCCAGTGCTGGCGGTGCTCGAGGACATGTCCGGGATGCGCGGCCGCGTCGAGGTGCGACCGGTTCGCGAGATGTCACGCTTCAGCGCGGACGTGTTCTGGTATCCGTGGAACACCGCGAGCCCGACGCCGGCGCGGGGTGCGGTCGTCGCGACGATGCACGACATCGTGCCGATCGCGCATCCCGACCCGCGGTGGCGCGGATGGCAGAAGAACCTCCGGTGGCGGCGACGCTATGGCGCCACTGCGTCACGCGCGACGCTGATCATCGCCGACTCCCAGTTCACCGCCGACGAGATTCACCGGATGCTCGGCGTAGCCTACGACAGGATGCGTGTGGTACTCCTGGCCGCCGACGACTTCGCGATCCCGCCGTCCACAACCGACTCCGCGACGCTCGAACGACTCGCCGTGCGGGCTCCGTTTGTGCTCGCCGTCGGCGCCGCGGATCGACGGAAGAACCTTGCGCTCCTCGAGCGCGCCATGCCTTCTGTCGTGGCGAAGCACCCGAGTCTTTCCCTCGTGCTCGCCGGTCCGCGGCGTGACGACCAGCCCGATTCTGCGCCGGCCGCCTGGCGCAGGACGCTTGGATTCGTGACCGAAGAGGAACTGGCGGCGCTCTATCGCCGGGCCAGCGTGCTCGTGATGCCGTCCACGTACGAGGGCTTCGGCCTTCCGGTCCTCGAAGCCATGCGACTCGGCACACCGGTCATCAGTGCGCGCAGTTCCTCGCTACCCGAGGTGGGTGGGGACGCCGCGCTGTGGGTGGACGCCGCCGACGACGTGGACCTCGCGGCAAAGATCGACCTCGTGCTGAGCGACGGGCACGTCGCCGCAGCGCTGCGCGCGGCGAGCCTGGCCCGCGCCGCGTGTTTCAGCTGGGACGCCACCGCGCGCCAGACCATCGAGGCGTTCGACGACGCGTTTGCGATCGCCCGTCGCCAGCGCGCGCGCTAGGGCAGCGACCGCGCGGCCCCGTCCAGCTGCTGGATCGTCGCGATCGAGGCGGGGCGCTCGTTTCTCAGCCGCGCGGAGACGACCTCCGCCTGCGTGAATGCGCGCAGCACGTTCTCGCCCGCGACCTTGCGCAGGTCCGCATCCGACCAGCCACGACGCGCGAGCTCCGCGATGAGCATCGGGAACTTCGAGACATCCTCGAGCCCGACGACGGTTTCCGTGATGCCGTCGAGGTCACTGCCTATGCCCACGTGATCGACGCCAGCGACCTGGCGCACATGCTCGATGTGGTCGGCCACATCGGACAGCGCCGCACGCGGACGCGCATGCGCACCGCGCCACGCCGCGAACTCGCGGCGCTGCGCGGTGGTGTCAGTGGGGAAGCGCCGCTTCAGGTCCGTTACGGTTCGGTCGATCTCCATGTCGTCGGCATAGACGGCCTTTGAGACGAAGCTGGTGACGAACGGCACCATCACCACGCCGCCGTTCTTCGACAGGCGACGAAGGATGGTATCGGGCACGTTGCGCCGATGGTCCACGAGCTCGCGCGAACCGGAGTGGGAGAAGATCACCGGGGCGGCGCTGACGTCGAGCACGTTGCTCATCACGCCGGGCGAAACGTGCGACAGGTCGCACAGCATGCCGAGCCGGTTCATCTCGTGCACCACTTCACGCCCGAATGGCGTGAGGCCGCCATGCCGTGGCCTGTCGAGCGCCGCATCGGCCCAGTCGAGCGTGACGTTGTGCGTCAGCGTCATGTAGCGGGCACCGAGGTCGTAGTAGGCGCGGAGGGTCTCGAGTGAGTTCTCGATGGCGTGGCCACCCTCCATGCCGAGCAGCGAGCCGAGCTTCCCTGCCTTGAAGGCGCGCCGGACGTCCGCAGTGCTGGTGGCGAGCGCGAGGCGGTCCGGATACTTCGCGATCAGACGCTTCGCGAGCGCGATCTGTTCGAGCTGCACGCGGGCATATCCAGGCACGCTGCTTACGGCGCCGTTGCGCTTGTAGTCGCCCGCGTCGGGCTCACCAGGGATGTAGACGGACCAGAACTGCGCGCCGACCATGCCCTGCCTCAGGCGAGCGAGGTCGGTCATGCCGGGCGTCGGTTTGCGAAGGTCGTAGGCCTCGATGTCATTCGGGTGGACGGTGTCCTCACGGATGCGCCACGGGAGGTCGTTGTGTCCGTCGACCAGTGGGGTGCGGCGAAGGATGGCCCTGGCGCGCAAGAGGTAGGGGTCGGCCGACTGTGCGTTCGCCGGACGGGCCGTGGTCAACACGAAGAGCGGGAGCAGCAGTACCGAGGCGATGCTGAGACGACGAAGAGTCACGAGGGTTCCGCGCTGAGCTTGAGGTGAAGTCAAGTTGCGGAGCGCGCGCGTGATACGACAGGGCGTACTCGCACGCGATCACCGGACATATGTCGAGTGACGCCAGCGCCCACAGGGGTCAGCCGGGAGATGTTGGTGCGCTGGCGATTTGCGTGCGCAACGTCTGCTGATCCCCAGCGATCTCGACACCTTCGTGCTTGATGTCGAGGCGGAGTCGTCCGAACAGGCTCATATACATGTTCGCGATCCAGACGAGCGAGAACCCTGCGATGATATAGCCGCGCCATCCGCTCGCGACAATCGTGAAGCCGGTGAGGCAGAGAAAGAACACGGTGACGTAGTGGCTGAAGCAGTACTCGCAGGTGAACAGGTAGAAAAACTTGCGCGCCGCCGACCGCCGGCAGTCGCGGCTCTGGCGCGAGCACCATTCGCGCGGCTCCCGGAATATTTCTTCGTGGGTGACCGTCCACGAAACGCACGCGATGGGCAGGGCGAGCAGGAACAGCACGAGCGTGCGACCCAGCAGTGTGTCCGACATGGTGTCCGCGTTGAGGCCACCGGCAGGGTGACGCCGTGCGTGCGAGTGCATGTATCGGTCCCAATCCGGGTTGCGGTGACCACCTCAGCCCGCACGAGTCGCCGCCGCGTCACGTTCCGGAGCTCCGGCATGAATTCCCTTCGTGAAAGTGTCGAATGGCCGGCTCGCGAGGTTTGGTCTCGGTACTCGATCACGAACATGTCGTGCTGCACTCACTCTGCGTGCCCGATACGCGAATCCCGTTGCCCATCCGACGTGGTCTGCTTCACGGCCGGCGACGTCGTCATGGTGCTCGCATTCTCCGGTGCCGGCAATGCGAGAACGGATACCCTTCGCCTTTTCACGGCGCCGAAGTCGTCGACATACGGTGGGTTCCTGTTCACCCCGCTCAGGGTCCTGCCCTATCCGCGGACGGACGGGCCCAACGTGCCGAAGACGCTCACCCTGCACGTGACGGACGCGCCCTAAGCTCGATCGGCTCCGAAGGAGACACGGGTTCCCAGCCCCTCCGCCACACACCGTGCGTAGACCGCGGTGGCCGCGGCAACGTCTTCCGCGCCGAGCCCGACGGACTTGAAGAGCGTGATCTCGTCGACGGAACCGCGACCCGGCACGCGTCCCGAGAGCACGCTCCCGACCTCGCCGACGAGGTGCGTCTCGCTGATCGTTCCATCGGCGATCGCGAGCACGATGTCGCCGGCCTCCTGCAACGCGGACTCGAGCCGGTCCACGTAGACGCGGGCGTCGCGCACGACCTCGCTCGCAAGCTCGCGATGCAACGCCGATCCGGAGCCGACCGCATTGACATGCGCGCCGCGCGGCACCATGCCCGCGGTGACGACAGGCGATTGCGCCGCCGTCGTCACACAGATGATGTCAGCGTCGCGGACCGCGTCGTGCACGGTCGTGCACACCGTCACTGCGACGTCCATGCGATCAGCCGCCGCACGCGCGAATCGGTCGGCATGCGCCGCGGTGCGACTCCACACGCGCACCCGCGCGAGCGAACGCACGCACGCCATGGCCTCCAGGTGTGACTGCGCCTGCGCACCGGAGCCGAGGATCGCGAGACGTGAGGCGTCCGTCCGCGCGAGCACGTCCGTCGCCACCGCCGAAACCGCGGCCGTTCGCGTTGCCGTGATCGACGTCGCGTCGATGAGCGCCAGCAGCTCGCCATGCTCACCGAACAGCAGCACCGCGCCCTGGTGCGCGTCGAATGACGATCCCGCGGTGCCATGGAAGGCCGTGAGGACCTTCACGCCAAGCGACGCCGGCGATCCGGCATAAGCGGGCATCAGCCAGCATCGATTGTGCGTGCCCGGGAGCTCGAAGCTCGAGCGCAGCGGCTGGAGCGCGCGGCCCTGCTCGAGCGCCAGCAACACCTCGCGCATGGCATTGATGGCGGCCGGCATCGACATCGCGCGCTCCACCTCCTGGCGATTGACGACGAGCACGTGCGGGCCGCTACTTGCCGGCCAGCGACTCCCGTCGCCGAGTGACTGCGTGCTCCACAGCGAGCATCAGGTCATTGCGTGACCATGGCTTCACGATGAGCTGCTCGGCGCCGCTGGCCGCGCGTGCCACGGACATGGTCGCCGGATCGGGAAGGCCCGTGAGGATGATGCGCTGCGTTGCCGGATATCGGTCGCGCGCCATCTTGAGGAACGTGAGGCCGTGAACGTCAGGCATGCGGAGGTCGCTGATGATGACGTCGAACGCCGCGCCCTCGGCGAGCTGGGCAAGCGCGTCCTGTGCGGTTTGCGCGACGGCCACGTCGTATGTGTCACCGAGCTGACGCTTGAGCAGCCGCAATACCTGTGGGTTGTCGTCCACGCAGAGTACCCGGGTACGCGCGACAGCGGCCGGCTCAGGAGCGGCTGCCGGCTCCGCTCCTTCCGGCTGCCCACTGAGGGCATCGGTGATGGCACGCACGGGGTGACGCACCCACTCGGGTACCGATGGACTCACCGCAATCTCCGAAAGTGTTGACCCGTTAACAATATCGGAAACGCCGCCGCCGTGCATTACACGACGACTCAGAGAATCGGCGCGCTATTCCCTGACGTCTTCGTCGACCCACTCCAGCGTCCGCTTTACCGCCTTCTTCCAGCTTCGGAACAATCGGTCTCGCTCGGCGGCATCGAGGTTGGGCGTCCAGCGACGGTCCTCCTGCCAGTTGCGGCGGAGGTCATCGAGTCCGGCCCAGTAACCGACCGCCAGGCCCGCGGCATAGGCGGCGCCCAACGCGGTCGTTTCGGCGACCACGGGCCGGACTACGGGCACGTCGAGGATGTCCGCCTGGAATTGCAGCAGGGTGTCGTTCGCCGTGGCGCCGCCGTCGACCTTGAGCTCAGTGAGCGGGACGCCGGAGTCGGCATTGACGGCGTCCAGCACCTCGCGGGTCTGAAAGGCGATGGCCTCCAGTGCCGCGCGGGCGATATGGCCCTTGTTCACAAAACGCGTAAGGCCGACGAGCGCTCCGCGAGCATCAGCACGCCAGTGCGGCGCGAACAGTCCGGAGAACGCGGGGACGAAGTAGGCGCCTCCATTGTCCTTCACCGAGTTGGCGAGCGTCTCGATCTCCGCGGCGGTCGCGATGAGGCCGAGGTTGTCGCGCAGCCACTGCACCAGCGAGCCCGTGACCGCGATCGAGCCCTCCAGTGCGTACCGGGCGGGCTCGTTGCCGAGCTTGTACGCGACGGTCGTGAGCAGGCCGTTCCGACTCTGGACGATCTCGGTGCCGGTGTTGAAGATGAGGAAGTTGCCAGTGCCGTAAGTATTCTTCGCCTCGCCGGCGCCGAATGCGGCCTGCCCGAAGGTGGCCGCCTGTTGATCGCCGAGGATGCCAGCGATCGGTACACCGCGGAGGAGGCTGGATTCCTCCACGGTGCCGTACACTTCCGACGACGAACGCACATCGGGCAGCATCGATCGCGGGACGTTGAACGCGCGGAGGATTTCGTCGTCCCACGCGAGCGTCGCGAGGTCGAGGAACATCGTGCGACTCGCGTTCGTCACATCGGTGGCGTGGACGGCGCCGTCAACGCCGCCGGTGAGGTTCCACAGCACCCACGTGTCGGCTGTCCCGAACAGCAGGTCGCCCGCCTCGGCGCGCGCGCGCGCGCCGTCGACGTTCTCGAGGATCCAGACGATCTTCGTGCCGGAGAAATAGGTGCTGAGGGGAAGTCCGACTCTGGCCTTGTAGCGATCCACGCCTTCACTGCCCGCGAGTCGTTCGACAATGGGCTGCGTGCGCGTGTCCTGCCACACAATCGCGTTGTAGACGGGCTTGCCCGTGTGGCGGTCCCACACGACCGTCGTCTCGCGCTGGTTCGTGATGCCGACGGCGGCGATGTCGTGGCGCGTGAGGTCGGCCTTCGCGAGCGCGATGCCGATCACCTCACGGACGTTGTTCCAGATCTCCATCGGATCGTGCTCGACCCAGCCCGCGCGTGGAAAGATCTGCTCGTGCTCCTTCTGGCCCGTGCTGACGATGGCGCCAGCGTGGTTGAAGATGATCGCGCGCGTGCTCGTCGTGCCCTGGTCGATGGCGATGACGCACTTGTCCGTCATCAGCGGAGCACCGGAAGCAGGACCGTCGATGCCCATCCGCCAATCACGCCGCCGATGATCGGTCCGAGAATCGGCACCCACGCGTAGCTCCAATCAGAGCCACCCTTCCCCTTGATCGGCAACACGAAATGCGCGAGGCGCGGTCCGAGGTCGCGGGTAGGGTTGATGGCGTACCCGGTCGGTCCGCCCAGTGATGCACCAATGCCGATGACGAGCAACGCGACGGGCAGCGCGCCGAGCGCGGCGAGGCCGCCACCGG
This sequence comes from Gemmatimonadales bacterium, assembly GCA_038322445.1. Taxonomy (GTDB): domain Bacteria; phylum Gemmatimonadota; class Gemmatimonadetes; order Gemmatimonadales; family Gemmatimonadaceae; genus AG11. Next base: position 2,204 of record JBBQFW010000118.1, on the reverse strand, counting down.
ATGGGTGTCGTCCGAATCCGATGACGACGAAGACGAGGACGAACGTCGCGATGGCTTCCGTCAAGAGATTCCAGCCATACTGGCGAATGGCCGGAGCCGTGGCGAACACACCCAGCTTGTTGGCGGGATCCGGCTCGGCGTCGAAGTGCTGCTTGTAGGCGAGCCACGCGAGGACGGCGCCGAAGAATGCGCCGATCAACTGCGCCGTGAGATACGCGAACGTCGAGTAGAGGCTCACCGGCACACCGGAGCCAAATGCGGTGGCGCCACTCGCGACGAGGCCGAGGGTCACGGCGGGGTTGAGGTGCGCGCCCGAGTTGTAGGAGACGATCACGCCGGCATACACGGCAAAGCCCCACGCGAAGTTGACCATGAGGAAGCCGCCATTGTTCCCCTTGGTGCGTGTCAGCGCGACGTTGGCCACCACGCCGCAGCCAAGGAGGGTGAGGAGCGTGCTGCCGACCAGTTCGGCGAGGAAAACGATGGAGAGGTTGTTCACGTTTGGTTCGTTGCCTGAGACGTGGACGTCTCGGTGAGGGGAGACTTCCAGACGTCCGATAACCTATTGACGGCAGCGCATCACCAACAGAAGCCCAACGAAAAGCGCCCGGACCGCGAGGTCCGGGCGCTTTGCATCGATCTCGCCAAGGTCAGTGCGTGATCACCACGAACCAGGCGTTGATGATCGCGCCCGGCGTGGGCCGCGTGCCGGCTGGCGAGCCAGCGGGCGCCGGCGTGGACGGGCCCCGCTCCGGCTGGAACAGGTAGGCCGTGTGCTTCACGGCATCCACCGCGATCGTCTTCGCGCCCGGAACCGTCTCGACCGTCGCGACGGTCTTGTACTTGTTCGGTCCTTCCTGGCGTACCACCGTCACGGTGCCCTTCGCGGCGCCGCTCGGAATGTAGATCAGCTTCTGCGACTCGTCGTATCCGAGCGCGTCCACGCGATCCCCGTTCTCGATCTCTGCCACGATCTTGCCCGTGGCCGCATCGACGACGACCGACTTCTTGCCGCAGCCCGAGAAGATGCGGTTCGACTTCCTGTCGTAGGCGATGCCCGTGGGCCCGTCACACGGCTCGATCTTCCACAGGGCCGTCGCCTTCATCGTCTTCGCGTCCACGACCTGGATGGCGTTCTTGCCTTCCAGGTTCACGAAGATGCGGCCCTTGCCGTCGGTCACCGCGCCCTCCGGGCCGTCGTCTTCCAGCTGCGCCGTGCCCGTGATGTCACCCGTCTTCGGATCGACCGCGACCGCGGTGCCCGGCTTGCTGTGATTCGTGAGAATAATGCGATCGAGCCCCTCGTCATACATGATGCCATCGAGGCCACCAACCTTCACCGCAATCTTCTTGATGAAGGCGAGGGTCTTGAGGTCGAACATCGTGAGGCTGGAATCACCACCGTTGGTGGTGAAGCCGTGGTTCCACTTTGCCGCGAGTCCAACACCGTGCACGCGCGGCGTGTTCGGGATGTCGCCGAGCACCTTGCCCGTGGCGCCATCGACCACCATCACGTGCGTGCCGCGCGATATGAAGACGCGGCCCGTTCCCGGTTCCGCAAGGACGTAGTCGGTGCCGCCCTCGCCGCCGATGTTGTACTTCACCACCTTGAAGTCCTGCGCGCCCGAGAGGGCGGGCAACGCGAATGCCGCCGCGAGGAACGCGGTGCGAATGGCTGTTGAGGTACAGGTCATGCCAACCTCGATTATGAGTGCGGGGGCAGGAATTCACACGAGCAAGTGAAACTCGTCATTCCCGCGAAAGCGGGAATCCATTTGGGTCGTGTGAACATGGATTCCCGCATACGCGGGAATGACGAACGTCAAGTCCCGTTTCGGGATGGACACAAGCTAGGCGGCCCGACCTTACCATGAGATGACAATGGAGCCTACCCTCACACATCGGCAGGTGTTGGTCGTCTTCAGCGGCCTGCTGCTGGTGATGCTGCTGGCGGCGCTCGACTCCACCATCGTTTCCACCGCCCTGCCGACGATCGTGGGGGATCTCGGTGGGCTCGACCATCTCGCGTGGGTCGTAACCGGCTACCTGCTGGCGCAGACGATCGTCACGCCGATCTACGGCAAGCTCGGCGACCTGTTCGGGCGGAAGCTCGTGCTGCAAGCCGGCGTCGTGCTGTTCCTTGCCGGATCGGCCCTCTGCGGCCTGAGCCAGAGCATGACACAGCTCATCGCCTTCCGGTTCGT
>JBBQFW010000117.1:0-11052 GCA_038322445.1 Gemmatimonadales bacterium | reverse complement strand
ATTCGGCGCGACCACCGGCCGCGCCCGGCGCTGCGGCTGGTTCGATGCGCTCGTCGTGAAGTACGCCACGCGCGTGAACGGCCTCAGCGATCTCGCCGTCACGAAGCTCGACGTCCTCGACACGCTGCCGGAGCTGCTGCTTTGCACTGGCTACGAGGTGGATGGAGAGATGTACGAGGAATTTCCGAGCGACGTGCTCGCGCTCGAGAAGGTGAAGCCGCGCTACGAGCGGTTCGAAGGGTGGCGCGAGTCGACGGCCAATGCGCGCTCGCTCGGCGACCTGCCGTCCAAGGCACGCAGTTACCTCGATCGCATCGAAGCGCTCTGCGAGGCACCAATCACGTACGTCAGCGTGGGAACCCGGCGCGATCAAATCATCGGGCTATGACAGGAAACCCATACGTGGTGACAATGGATTCCCGCGTTCGCGGGAATGACGAACGGGTGCGCATTCGCGGGAAGGACAAATGCTAGATCTCCTCATTGTCGGCGCGGGGCCGTGCGGACTTGCCGCGGCAATCTCCGCGCAGCGCGCCGGCCTCACGGCGCGCGTGCTCGACTCGGGCGCCGTTGTCAGCACCATTACGCAGTACCCGTACTACGTCAGCTTCTTCTCTACCGCCGAGAAGCTGTCGCTCGGCGGTATTCCGTTCGTGGTGTCCACGGACAAGCCATCCCGCCGCGATGGACTGGCGTACTACCGCGCGATCGTGCGCCATTTCGCGCTCGACGTGCACCAGTACGAACGCGTCGTTCGCCTGGAACGTGACGGGGACACGTGGCGCGTGCACTCCCTCACGAGCGATGGCGCCGACGTCGTCACGCCAGCGCGTGCCGTCGTCGTTGCGACCGGGTATTTCGGCTCGCCGAACTATCTCGAGGTCCCCGGCGAGGACCTGCCACTTGTCCGTCACGTCTACCGCGAAGGCCACGACGCGTTCGATCAAGACGTCGTCGTCGTGGGTGGAGGGAACTCTGCCGCCGAGGCGGCGCTGGATCTCTGGCGCGCTGGCGCGCGCGTGACGCTCGTGCACTTCGGTCCCGACTTCGACAAGCGCATCAAGCCGTGGGTGCTTCCCGACTTCGTGAACCGCGCGAAGGAAGGCGTCATTGCGACGCGGTGGAGCAGTCGCGTCGCCAGTATTTCCGCGAGCGGCGTGGTCGTCGACACACCGTCGGGACCGGAGACGATTCGCGCGCGATTCGTCTACGTGATGACCGGCTTCGCGCCGAACACCGACGTGCTCCGCGATGCGGGCGTCCCGATCGATCCGGTAACCGGCGTGCCGTCGCATGATCCCGACACGCTCGAGACTTCCATTCCGGGGCTCTTCATCGCGGGCGTGGTCGTCGCCGGCTTCGACGCGAACAAGGTGTTCATCGAGAATGGCCGGTTCCATGGCGACAAGATCGTGGCACGCCTGCTCGGCCGACCCGCGCCGCTACCCCCGAAGCTGAGCGCCGAGCTCGATACCTGAGTTAGTTTCACGGCTCGGCGCGCTCTCCACCAGAGCGCTCGGCGCCGCACCCAGCGGCGCCGCATTCACCCGACGAGTTCACGACCGATGGCCGCCAGCACCCAGCCCGATGTGATGGACAAGCTCGTGTCGCTCTGCAAGCGACGCGGCTTCATCTTCCAGAGCTCCGAGATTTACGGCGGCACCGGCTCGGTCTGGGACTATGGCCCGCTCGGCGTCGAGCTGAAGAAGAACATGAAGGACGCGTGGTGGAAGTCCATGGTCCGCATGCGCGACGACATCGAGGGACTCGATGCGGCCATCCTCATGCATCCGCGTACGTGGGAGGCCAGCGGGCACGTTGCCGGCTTTACCGACCCCCTCGTGGACTGCAAGACGTGCAAGGGCCGCTTTCGCGCCGACAGGCTCGAGGATGCGCGCTGTCCCCAGAAGCCCAGCAAGCGGCCGGGCGAGGCGGAGCAGTGCCAGCTTACCGAGCCGCGCATGTTCAACCTCATGTTCAAGACCTTCATGGGTCCGGTCGAGGAGAGCGCGTCCACCGTGTATCTCCGTCCCGAAACGGCGCAGGGCATCTTCGTCAACTTCCTGAACGTGCAGCAGAGCACGCGGCAGAAGGTCCCATTCGGCATCGCGCAGATCGGCAAGGCGTTCCGCAACGAGATCACGCCCGGCAACTTCATCTTCCGCACGCGCGAGTTCGAGCAGATGGAGATGCAGTTCTTCGTCGAGCCGGGCGAAGACATGAAGTGGTTCGAGTACTGGAAGGCCGAGCGCATGGCGTGGCATCAGTCGCTCGGTCTCGCGCCGGAGCGGCTGAACTACCACCAGCATGCGGGCGCCGAGTTGGCGCACTACGCGCGCGCGGCATTCGACATCGAATTCGACTTCGGCGGCACGCTCGGTTTCCAGGAGATCGAGGGCATCCACAATCGTGGCGACTTCGACCTCGGGCGGCACCAGGAGTACTCGGGCAAGAAGCTCGAGTACTTCGACCAGCCGAACAACAAGCGCTCCCTGCCGTACGTCATCGAGACGTCGGTGGGTGCGGATCGGTCCACGCTGGCGGCGCTCGTGAATGCGTATCGTGAGGAGACAGTAGAAGGCGAGGCCGAGGGACGGACGGTGCTGCGGTTGCATCCGTCGCTCGCGCCGATCAAGACCGCCGTTTTCGCGCTGACGAAGAAGGAGGGCATGCCGGACATGGCGCACAGGATCGCTGGCGACCTGCGCCCTCATTTTCCCGTGGATTACGACGAGACGGGCAGCATCGGGAAGCGCTACCGACGGCAGGATGAAGTCGGGACGCCGTTCTGCGTCACGGTCGATACGGAGTCGGTGAAGGACGGCACCGTCACGGTGCGCGATCGCGATTCGCTGAAACAGGATCGCATCTCGGCCGACGCACTGCTGGGGTATCTGAAGGAGCGTCTGCCCGGATGACGCAGGCCATGTCGATCGAGCGGCTGCGGCGCGACGGAGAGCGCTTCATGCAGGAGCTCTCGCTCGAGTTCTACGAGTCGCTGAGTGGGCTCAAGACCGAAGCCCAGATCCAGCGTGTATACGAGAAATATCGAGCGCTCTTCAGCGAGGAGTCGCTCGACGTGGCGCGGGAGATGTTCGAGGGCAGCGCAGAGGGCACGGACGAGCGGAGATCGGCGCGGATCCTCCTCGACTGGCAGGTGGAGTCGCGGAGCGGGCAGCAGCTGGCGTCGCTCGACGAGCGTGAGATCGAGTGGGAGGGCGAGACGCACATCCGCCTCCCCGACGGTCGCGAGATCCCGTTCCAGCGCGTGGCGATCGACATCGCCAACAGCCCGGACCGGGCCGAGCGCGCGATGATCGAGACTGCCCGCGAGGCGGTCGTGCAGCGTGAGCTTGCCCCGCTGAAACGCGAACGCATTCAGCGTGAGCGCGACATCACCGAATCCATCGGCATCGCGCCCGGGTACAACGCGACGTGGGAGCTCCTCAGCGGCATCTCGCTGACCGCATTGCGTGACGAATGCACCGCGTTCCTGCGTGACACCCAGGCCATGTGGGACGAGGTCGCCGCCGACACCGTGAAGCGTGTGCTGGGCATGCGGCTCCGCGAGGCCAGTCGCGCGGATGCGCTGGCGCTGTTCCGCGCGCGGGAGTTCGACGAGTTCTTCCCCGCGAGGGACATGGAGACCACCATCCGTGGACAGGTCGCGGAGATGGGTATCGAGTCGTCGGCGAACGGGCGGATCCGGTTCGACACCGGCGAGCGAGAAGGGAAGCGGTCGCGCGCGTTCTGCTCGCCGGTGAAGGTGCCGGACGAGGTGTATCTCGTCCTCCGCCCGCATGGCGGGCAGACGGACTGGAACACGTTCCTGCACGAGTATGGGCACGCGTTGCACTTCGCGTACATGCGTCCCGACCTGCCCATGGAGTTCCGCTTCATGGGGGACAATTCGGTGACGGAGGGCTATGCCATGCTCTTCGACCACCTGATGCAGGACGCGGGGTGGCTGAAGCGCTATACGGGCCTCGAGAAGGCGACAACGCCGGTGTTTCTGCGCAGCGCGGGATTCGAGGAGTTGCACTACCTGCGGCGCTATTGCGCGAAGCTCGTCTATGAAACGCACCTCTATGGCGGCGACGAGTCATTCGACGCGCTGCCGGACCTGTACGTCGAGCTGCTCACCAAGGCGACGAGCTTTGCGTATGCGCGGGCGGACGCGTTCGTGGACGTGGATCCGCGATTCTACTCCGCGCGGTACCTGCGGGCGTGGCAGTTCCAGTCACTCGTGACGGAGACGCTCGTGGAGCGCTACGACGCGGATTGGTGGCGGAATCCGCGCTGCGGTCCGTGGATGGTCGAGTCGCTCTTTGGCGAGGCGCAGCGGGAGCTCGCGCACGAGCAGGCGATGCGCGTCACGGGACGGACGCTGGGGTTTGCGCCGCTGGTCCGGAGTATTGAGCGGATGCTGGGATAGCGGAGCCCTGCTTGCTTCCCGCCAGCGCCACAGCGCACGGGACCTTCAGCGACGCCCCCTCGCAGTATTCCGCCGCATCAATGCCCCGCCAGTATTGTAGGATTTTGTACACCGGTGATGTAGCGCAACCTCCACACACTGTCCGATGCAGCTGGAATAGTTAGTTGCAAGCCGTTGACTTACAATAGGTTACGTTTTGTTGAGTGTGGCTCGGTGCTTGCTCTCGAGGCTGCTGAATGACCGTGCACGTGTAAACCGCCACTCCGCACCCACATCCGTGGCGGAGCGTCCTCATCCAGCCCCGGAACATCTAATGAAGAAGTGCGTTTATGCTGTGCTCGCATCGGGCGTCATCGCCGTGGCGCTGTCCGCGCCGCTTGGCGCGCAGGCCACGTTCTACGCCGACCCGACCTGCGCCGATCAGTACGGGTTTTCCATCGCCTGCAACATCAAGATGCAGAACTTCGGCGGTCCGACCATGACGAACCCTGTGTCCGTCTACAACATCTGGTACGGCGCCAGCGACAATTCGACCGTCAACACGTTGAGCGGCTTTTTCGGCAACCTCACCGGATCCACGTACATGAATATCTCGTCCCTCTACGGGACCACGACGACGATCAACTTCAGCGGGAACACGTTCAGGACGGCCTACCTGGGCACGAGCCTGACGAACACCCAGCTGGGGCAGATCGTGAGCGACGCGATCGCCGACGGGTCGGTGCTGTCATCGAATGATGCGATCTACAACATCTTCACGGCGCGGGGCATCGCTCAAACGTATGACAACCAGGCGTGCGCATTTCACAGCGACGTGAGCGGACTCAAGTTCATGTGGGTCGGCTCGAAGTACTTCGATACGGGGCTTGGGTGCGGACAGGGCTCTTTCGACGAGAACCTTACGTCGGCCGCGTCGCACGAGATGTTCGAGACGCTGACCGATCCCATGGTGGCCGAGGCGAACACCTACGCGCCACCGCTTGGCTGGTACGACGGCGGCCCCACCAATCAGGGCGAGAACGGCGACATGTGCAACCAGGCGAGCTTCCGCACGACGCTCGGCGGCAGCCAGTACTACGTGCAGTCGATCTTCGTGAACGACCCGACCTACGCGGCGGGCGGCTTCTGCGCGTCGGGCGTGCCTCTCGCCGTGGTGGCGACGCCGGAGCCCGCAAGCCTGCTCCTCCTCGCGACGGGATTTGTCTCGCTCGTTGGCGTCTCCGTGCGGAAGCGGAAGGACCAGAGCGCCTGAAACTTGCAATGCTGTTGGCCGCGTGAAGTGACCGCGCGGCCAGGGGGCCCGTGGAGCACGTGAACTTCGCCGTCGAGGCGCTTCAAGGTTGCCCGCAAGCCCGCAAGCCCTTCTTCACCAGATGTACGTGGCCACCGATCCCACGCCGAGACTGTGCGTCACGATGCGGCCGGCGTATCCAATGTTGAACGTCTGCGTCGTCTTGCCGTCGTTCATTGCCACGACCACATATCGTCCGGCTGGCGTACGATACGCGACGTTCACCAGCGCGGTGTTTCTCGAGGCGCCAGTCACCGCGCTTGCCACGCGCACGGAACCCGGGTCGATGAAGCGTGCCGCATGGCCGACGATGTAGTAGGCCACGTTGCGCGTCACCGCCGCGCTGGATGAATTGATCGTCACGGCGCCGAGGCAGGTGCTGCATCCACCGCTGGTGTGTGGTCCGAAGTTTTCGTCGTTGGCGAGGTTCCATTCCAGCGCGTTGCGGCTCCAGTTGGCCGGCGCCCCGATGATGATGTTGCGGATGTGCCATCGCAGGTCGCCCGAGAAGCTGCCGCTGCTCGCGGTGTACTGCTCGGTGAAGTAGACGTTCCGCTCGGGATGCGCATTGTGCACCGTCGCCAGCGCGTCGATGGTTCCGGCATAGAGGTGGAAGGCGGACCCCACCACGAATGCGGTGGCCGCCGCGTCGTCGAGGATCGCGAGCGGATACTCTGGGTGATCCGCGTTGTGGTCGTAGGTGATGATTTGCGTCGTCAGTCCCGCGGCCTGGAAGGCGGGGCCGAGGTAGCTCTTGATGAACGTCGCTTCCTGCGCGGCGGTCATGGAGAGGCTGGGATTGTTGTTCGGGTTGAGCGGTTCGTTCTGCGGGGTCACGGCGGCGATGGTAATCCCTTCCACCTTCATTGCCTGGATGTACTTCACGAAATAGCTGGCATACGCCTGGTGGTAGGCGGGGAGCAGACTTCCGCCGACGTACGCGGCGTTGTCCTTCATCCATCGCGGTGCGGTCCACGGCGTGGCGAGCAGCGTGATGTTCGGGTTGATCGCGAGGACCTGCTTGAGGACGGGGAGAAGGTCCGTTCGCTCCGCGTCGATGGTGAAGGAGGCAAGTGTCGGGTCCGTCTGGCCCGTCGGTACCTCGTCGTACGTGAACGGTGCGGCGCTCAGGTCGGAGGCGCCGATGCTCAGCCGGAGGTAGCTCACGCCGAGCGACGTGGTGTTGCGCGCGAAGAGCTCGCGCAGGAGCGCGTCGCGCGACGTCGACGGCATCCGATTGACGACGAACGCGCTGCCGCCCGTGAGCGTGTAGCCGAAGCCGTCCATCGTCTGGTAGGACGTTGCGCCATCGACGGTGATCGTCGGATTGCTGTTCGTGCCTATCGCAAAGGTGAGCGTCGGCTGCTTTGCCAGCAGTGCCGTCTTGTTCCCTGTGGTCATCCAGACCGCCACCGTGTCTCCCACTGCGAGCACTGCAGCGTTCGGTGCTGCGGAGGATTGCAGGGAGTCCAAACCAGCGCAGGCAGTGCTGTTGGCGATCGCAGCGGCGAGGATGGCGACGACGGCGCGGGTGATCATGGATTCTTCTCGATGCGGGATGAGAGAGGACGCCTCCCACGGCGTCCTGCGGTCTCGAGAAGCGAATAGTGCGCCTACAAGTAGAGTCTGTACAGCGCCTGCGTTCCCAGGTCGTCCCAACCGTTCGCTGACACGCGCCGGTACAGGTCGCGCGCGCACTGAAGCCCCGGGAGCTCGAGGCCCATCTCCTCGGCACCGGCGACCGCGATGCCGATGTCCTTCACGATGTGCTTCACGTAGAAGCCGGGCGCGAAATTGTCCGCCAACGCACGCGGGGCGAGGTTGGTCATGGCCCAGCTTCCTGCCGCGCCCCCACTGATGCTCGCGTGCACCGCGTTGGGATCCAGCCCAGCCCTGGCCGCATAGGCAAGCGCCTCGCACCATGCAACCATCCCGACGGCGACCGCGATCTGATTTGCCATCTTGCAATGCTGGCCCGACCCGGCGGGCCCGAGCAGCGCGATGTTCTTGCCGAGGTGCTGGAAGATCGGCTGCGCGCGCTCGAAGCCCTTCGGTTCACCGCCGGTCATGATCACGAGTCGTGCTTCACGGGCGCCGACGTCACCACCGGACACCGGCGCATCCAGCGCATCCAGCGCACGCTCGGCGGCCGCGGCTGCAATGCGTCGCGCGAGGACGGGGCTCGAGGTCGTCATGTCGATGAGCAACGCTCCCGTGCGCGCGTGCGCAATCACGCCCGCCGAGCCGAGGTACGTGGCCTCTACGTCCGACGGATAGCCGAGCATCGTGATGATGACGTCGGCCGAGCTGGCGACGTCGCCCGCCGAGTCATGCCATGTGGCGCCAGCATCGATGAGGTCCTGCGCCCGCGCCTTCGTGCGATTGTGCACGTGCAGCACGTAGCCCGCCGCAGTGAGGTTGGCGGCCATGCTACGGCCCATGACGCCGGTGCCGATGAATCCGATGACGGGCAGGTTGGACATGTGAGTGATTGGGATGCCGTGTTGACGCGCGCGGTGAAGTTATCTTGCCAGGCGTTCGCCGGGAATGACGAACAACGGAACATGGATTCCCGCGTTCGCGGGAATGACGAGCGTGACTGCGGGAATGACGAGCGTGACTGCGGGAAAGACGAACAATGGAGATGAAGATGATATACGGTACCATTCGCCAGGTCGCACGATGAGTGCTGTGCGCAAGTCGGCTCTCGTGACGGGTGCCTCGCGGGGGATTGGCCGAGCGGTGAGTGTGCGGCTCGCGCGCGAGGGGTACGATATCGTGGCCATCGCGCGAAACGCGGCGGAGCTGGACACGCTCCGCGCCGAGGTTGGGGCGGCGGGCGGCGCGTGCCGTTGCATTGCGCTCGACCTCACCGACGGCGCGGCGATCGCGGGCGCGCTGGCGGACGTCGACGTCGACGTGCTGGTGAACAACGCCGGGATCGGGATCACGAAACCGTTCGTCGATCTCACGCCCGAGGAATGGCAGCAGATGATCGCGCTCAACGTGAATGCGCTTTACCACGTGACGCGCGCAGTGCTGCCGGCCATGCTCGCGCGCGGAGCGGGGCACGTGTGCACGATCGGCTCGATCAGCGGGCGGAGTGCATTCGTGGGCGGATCGTGCTATGCGGCGACGAAAGCGTTCGTTACTGCATGGGCGGAATCGCTGTTGCTCGAGGTGCGCGAGCGCGGCGTGAAAGTGTCGGTCGTCGCGCCGGGCAGCGTTGCCACGGGCTTCGGCGGCAAGACACCCACTGCCGCGGACGACTGGAAGCTCCAGCCGGAAGATGTCGCGGATGCGGTTGCCTACGTGGTGGGCACGCCGCCAAGCGTGCTCCTGCATCGTGTCGAGGTCCGCACGCTCACCTCGCCGCCCCGACGGTAGGCGATCGCTGGAAGGCGGAAGCCCGCTCGTGGGCGGGGACGGAGGAAATTCCGTCCCGCACGTTCTGACTTCGGCCATCCGTTCTTTCCGGCTCTGGCGTCGTGAGTTACAGGCTTCGCCCCGCGACTTGGCACCCAAGGCGTCTGTGGTCGAGACTACAACTCACGACACCAGTGGCGGAAAGCACAGACGGCGGACGCCAGCGGAACTGCTCTCCAGTTGCGGAAAAGGCACCCGAACATCTGGCCACACATGCATTCAGGTCGCATATTGGCGCTCGTGACCCGGATCACCACCTCGCCACGCGATCGCTTTCGAACCCCAGCCGAGACCAGCGAGTCCGGCCTTCGGGAGCTGATCGCCATTCGCGAAATCGTCCACGCGTTCCTTACGGCCGACCGGCCTGAGGAGGTCTTCCAGTTCGCACTGGACCGCGTGGGACCGTTGGTCGGTGCCTCCTTCGCGTGCGTCTACCTCATCGACGGCGCATCCGAATTGATGCGGCTCGCCGCGGTTCACAAATGGCCCGAGCGATTCGCGCCCTTCCTCGGAGAAATGCGCGTGCGGCTCGGCTTTGGTCCGAGCGGGGAAGCGGCGGCCGAGCGACGCGTGATCGAGGTGCCGGACGTGATGGCCGATCCGTCGCTCGAGGATTGGGCGGAGGTGGCCGGTGAGCTCGGGTTCCGTGCGATCGTCGCGCTGCCGCTCCAGACTGGCGAAGGCGTGCTCGGTGCAGTCGCGTTCTATTTCGCGGCGGCCGGCGTCATCAGCACGGAAACGCGCAGTCTGCTGCGCATGGTGGCCGACCAGATGGCGGCGACGGCGCAGAAGGCGCGCCTCATCGAGGACCTCCGTCGCGCGAATGCGGCGCTCATCGAGTCCAACGCGGAGCTGGAGCAGCAGTACGCCGCGCTCCTCGACGCGCGGCGGGTGAAGGACGAGTTCCTTGCGAACATCTCGCACGAGCTGCGCACGCCGCTCACCGCGGTGCTGGGATACCTCGCGCTCATGGAAGAGGAGATCTCGGGACCGATGAACGCCGAGCATCGCCAACACCTGGCACAGGTGAAGACGTCGAGCAAGCACCTGCTCGACCTGATCGGCGACTTGATCGAGCTCACGACGCTGAAGCGCGGCACGCAGGACGTGGCGGCGACCGCGTTCGACATTCGCGATCCACTGCACGAAGCGATCTCGGCCACGCGTGGCCGGGTGGATGGCGTGGCGCTCCGCGTCACAGAGCCCGAGGCATCGACGATGATGGTGAGCGACAAGCCGCGTATCGTGAAACTGCTCGCTGCACTGCTCAGCAATGCGTACAAGTTCACCGCGTCGGGCGAGGTGCGGGTGTCTGTCTCGGTACGCGGCGATCGCGTTGCCTATCGGGTGACGGACACCGGAATCGGCATTCCCGAGGCGATGCAGCGCACCGTGTTCGATGAGTTCCGGCAGGTCGATGGATCGACGACGCGCCGATACGCCGGCTCCGGGCTCGGGTTGGCGCTCGCACAGCGCCTGGCGCAGCTCCTCGGCGGGGAGATCTTCCTGCACTCCACGCTCGGTGAGGGATCGATCTTCCACGTGGAATTGCCACTGGAGCGCCGGACAGCGGATTCATCCGCGGGCCTCCCGAGTCGCGCCGGCGGCTGATTAAGCTTCGACAACCTTTGTGAGCGACCGCCTGTCCAACAGGCACGCTGCGCTGTGCCCCATCGTTCCGAGCCACCATGACCCAGTCTCGCCGCACCATGCAGGAGTTCCGCACGACGCTTGCCTCCGCCGAGGTGCTCACGCGTGCGAAGACCTTCTTCACGCGCCACAACAGCCTCTACGCCACGTTCATCGATACCGAGGGCCCGAATCACGTGACGTTCCGCGGACAGGGCACCGAGGAAATCGTCGTTGCCGCGATCGAGCGCGATGGCGCAACGCTCGTGAC
>JBBQFW010000116.1:0-11122 GCA_038322445.1 Gemmatimonadales bacterium | reverse complement strand
CGCGGCGGACATTGCGTTCGTCGCGGCAATGGTGCCGATGAAGATCGACGGCATCGGGTTGTCGGGCCACGACGACCACAGCGACAAGGAGACCGCGGACCTTCGCATGCTGCCGGTGCAGACGAAGCGCGCCGCGCTGGTGCTGTATCGTCTGATGCGCGGCGAAGGCGGTGCGCCGCGGCCGTAGCAGGTCGATCAGCTGTTCGCGGCACGTTAAGGGACGTCCGTTGTTCTCCGCCCACCCGCCTTCAGAATGGAGCGGGTATTCGTACCTGCGGGCAGCATACTTCACGAGTACGCCCGTCCCACCGTCCGATACGGCACATCCCCATCGTACTTGCCCGCGACGTGCACGTACTTCAGCTCCTGCGCCGCCCCGATCTCGGACGTGTAATACCCCACCACCGTCAGCTCCTTGAGCCACGGAAAGAACGCCCCCGGCTCCGGCCGTGCCCTCCGCCGCTTCGGCCGCGGCGGCGCATTCTTCCCTTCCTCCGCCATTGCCTGCATGAGCGTGACCTGCCGCTCCGGAGTCGTCTCCACAAAGGTGACTCCGTGCGCCGCGCGTGCCCGTGCGTCCACCTCGTTGAGCCCCGCGAGGAATTGCTCGCGCTCAGCCGCAGTGAAGACATCCGCCAGCATTCCATCGATGTACGCATCCACCCGCGCCGTGCGCGCACCCGGCGTGTCCGTCGCCGGGATGATGATCTCCACCAGCGTCGCAAGCAGCTCCCCCTGCGCGGCCGTGAGTACTCGATACGAGGAGCCAGGAGCAGGCGCCCGATACCCAGCACCGATCGCCCTGGCAACACTCGGCGACACAGCCGCGCCCAATAGCAGTCCAAGCGACTTTACAGCAGTTCGCCTATTCACAACGCACCTCGCTTTGACTGTGCCACCGCATAGTCCACTGCCCGTGCAGTGAGCGCCATATACGTGATCGACGGATTCTGGCAGGGCGACGACGTCATGCACGCTCCATCCGTGACGAACACGTTCGGCGCATCCCATACCTGGTTGTGCGCATTGAGCACCGACGTCTTCGGATCCCGCCCCATGCGCGCGGTCCCGTTCTCGTGAATGCCCAGCCCCGGCACGGCTTCGGTGCCGCCTGCGACGTACGAGTCATACGGCCGCACATTCTTCAACCCGCAGCGCTCGAGCATCTCGGCCATCGACGTCGCCATGTCCTTCCGCATCGCGAGCTCGTTCGGTCCCCACGACGCATTGAAGCGCAACTGCGGAATGCCGTACGAATCCACCTTCTCGGCGTCGAGGCTCACCATGTTCTCGTGGCGCGGCAAGGTCTCGCCGAAGCCGGTGAGGCCGACCTCCCATGGACCCGGATCATGCAGCTTCTTCTTCAAAGACGCACCGAACTCGGGGATCTCACGGGCGCGACCCCAGCTCGGTCGGCCTGCTTCTCCCTCGATACCATAACCGCGACGGAACTCCTTCATCTCCGTCGCCGCGCTGATGTTGCGATAGCGCGGTATGTAAAAACCGACGGGACGGTTGCCGTAGTAGTAGTGATCGTCGAAACCCTCGACCGTCCCGGAGGCGCCGACCTGGAAGTGATGATCCATGAGGTTGTGTCCCAACTCGCCGCTGGAGCTGCCGAGCCCCCCGGGGAACTCGGGCGTGCGCGTGTTGAGGAGCACGTGCGTGGAACCGAGTGCGGAGCCGCAGAGAAAGACGATGCGCGAGCGAAACTCCATCATCTCCTTCGTCTCCGCATCCACGACACGCACCCCCACCGCTCGGCGCTTCTTTTCGTCGTAGATGATGCTGTGGACGACGCTGTTCGGCCGGAGAGTCATGTTGCCGGTCTTCACGGCCGCGGGAAGTGTCGAGGAGAGACTGGAGAAGTAGCTGCCGGTCGAACAGCCTCGCCAGCACGGTCCGCAGTAGTGGCAGGGCAAGCGATCACCGATCGGCTCAGTGAGCACGGCGGCGCGCGCGATGGTGAGATGTCGCTCGGGATAGTTGGCCTGGATCCGCTTCCGCAGGTCGATCTCGACGACGTTCAGCGGGATGGGCTTCTGGAAGTGTCCGTCGGGCAGGTGCGGCAGGCCGAGCTTCTCACCGCTGATGCCGGCGAATTTCTCGACGTGGGTGTACCACGGCGCGATGTCCTTGTATCGAATGGGCCAGTCAACGGCGATGCCCTCGCGCAGGTTCGCCGTGTAATCGAGGTCGCTCTGTCGGAAGGTGTAGCGTCCCCAGATGAGGGACTTGCCGCCGACCTGGTCGCCACGCACCCAGGTGAAGGGCTTGTCCTCGACGTACGGGCTCTTCGAGTCCTTGAAGAAGAAGTGCAGGTTCTCCTCGCTGAGGAATCCGGTGCGCTTCTGGATGAAGTAATCCTTGTCGAGCGGCTCGGGATTGAGACGCCCGCGGTTCCTGAGCTCCCACGGCGCCTTGTGCTCGGTGATGTAGTCCTTCCTGTGCTCGAGCGGACGGCCGCGCTCGAGGACGAGGGTCTTGAGCCCATGCTCGCAGAGCTCCTTGGCGGCCCAGCCGCCGGAGACTCCTGAGCCGACGACTATGGCGTCGTAGTCTGTCACTGGCATCACCTTGTTCGGAGTTGTGTGCAGAGAGTACGAGAAAAACAGCTACTCGGCCATACTCCTGGTGGCGTCGCGCTGGCGGACGCCCAGACTCGTTCACCGGCTGACCGACTGGTTGCGATCCTGAAACCGTGCCTTGAGACACATTCGTCATTTCCGCGCACGCGGGAATCCATGTTCACAGGCCCAAACGGATTCCCGCTTTCGCGGGAAGGCGCGCGCGATCCTTGCGGGATGGTACGCAGGGATGGTCGACCGCTCGCTCTCCACGCCGACGAACAATAATGGGCGCCGACCAGACGACGTCTGCCGTTGCAACGTCGGATCCATACATACAAGGAGCAGTACCATGCGGATGACCCGAACCCTCTGTATTGCCGCAACCGGTGTCGTCGTCGCCCACGGCGCCTCCGCACAGTCCAGCGGCTACATGACGACGTCCGACTCGGCGCGGATCTACTACCAGGTCGCGGGGCATGCCGCACCCGGGCGCGACACGATCATCGCGATCCACGGCGGCCCGGGCATGGACCTCGAGAGCATCTACGGCGACTTCGCGCCGACGCTCGGCAAGTCGCATGTGGTGATCTTCTACGACCAGCGCGGCGGCGGAAGGAGCGAGCTGCCCGCGGACACCTCGCGTCTCGTCGCGGCACGCCAGGTGCGCGACCTCGACGAGTTGCGCCAGCACTTCGGCCTGAAGCGGGTGGCGCTCGTCGCGCACTCGTATGGCCCGCTACTCGCCGCGTCGTATGCGATCGCGCATCCGGCGAACGTGAAGCGGATGGTATTCTTCGGGCCAGTGCCGCCGCGTCGCGGTGACTTCTTCACGCGCTATTCGGCGAACATCAACAAGCGGCTGACGACCGAGCAGCGCGCCGACATGCGCATCGCGTCGCGCCGGCAGAACGCGGACACGGTGTCGGAAGCGGACGGCCGGCAGGCATGCCGCGCGTACTGGGCGAACGGACTGCGGCCGCGTCTCGCGGACCCGGAGAACGGCGGCGTGGTGAAGTCCGACCTCTGCGCATCGGACATGAAGGGCATACGCTACGGCTCCCGTACCGGCAATGGCGCCATCATGGGCTCGTACGGCGATTGGGACCTCAGGCCCGCGCTCGCCACGTTGCACGTTCCGCTGCTGGTCGTGCATGGCGAACAGGAGACGATCCCGATGGACCTCGTGGCGGAGTGGGTGTCCGCGATGCCGAAGGGGATGGCGACGCTGATGAAGGTGCCGCATGCCGCACACTTCACGTATGCCGAGCAGGGTGGCGTGGTGTGGCCGGCGGTGGAGCGGTTCCTGGCGGGCGGGCGGCCGTAGACTCGCTGCGCATCGATACACGGATTCCTCGAGCGCACCTGCGCCGACAGGTAACTGCGCGCCGAGTTCGGCGGCGCACTCGGTAGAACCACCGGCATCGTTGCACGATGCGTCGACGGACCGGTCGTGGTGGATGCCGTGACGCAGGCGACAACCCGCTGCGCGGAATCGGTCCGGCGCGCAGCAGGACGATGACGGGGGCTGATCCAGCCCGGCCTACTCTGGCGTGTGCTCACACTTCGCCAAGCCGCCGATCAGCTGGACGCCGCCCATACCGCCGCCGGCAGGGCCGTCCTCGCCGAATCGCTGGGCTTCTCCGGCGGACATCAGCCGGCCGACGCGGAGACGGCGACGCGGCTCGGATTGCCGCTGAACATCGCCGACGTCGCGATCATCAGGGGACATGGCGCGATGCGCGCCCTGCTCTTCGCCACCACTGACGACCAGCCGCTGGGGTCATGCATCGCACGCATCGCGACGGCATTGGCCGCGAGCACCGCGCACGTGCTGTGGCTTGTGATCGGCGCGAGCGGTACGGGTAACGACGTGGGCGTCGCCTGCTGGCCCGCGTCACAACGTCCGTCACGCGTGGCCGCGCTCATGGCGCATCGCCGGCGCGTCGTCGCCAGCGATGCGGAGGCGCTCTGCCTTCTCGCGGCGAACCGCGAAGGCGACGACCTCCTCGTGCACACCCGCTGGTGCGAGCTCCTGGGGCGCGAGGCGCTGTCGCGCCGGTTCTATCGCGTGCTGGAGCAACGGGTGCGCGCGCTGGCCGACTCACTTCCCGTCCGCCTCGCCGCCGACCGCGCCGAGCTCGCCCTGCTCTGCGTGTCGCGACTGATCTTCCTGTCGTTCCTCGAGGCGAAAGGGTGGCTCGACGGCGAGCGCGCGTTCCTCGCGCGCCGCTTCGACGCATGCATGGCGAGCGGTGGACGATACCACGCGCGCGTGCTGCTCCCCTTGTTCTTCGGCACGCTCAACACGCCCGCACGCCACCGCGCGGCAACGGCGCGGAAGTTCGGCAGCGTGCCCTTCCTCAACGGCGGCCTGTTCGCCCGGAGCGCACTGGAACGACGCAACGCCGCCGCCCATTTCTCCGACGAGGCACTCGGCGCCCTCTTCGGCCAGTTGCTGGGCGCGTATCGCTTTACGGCGCGCGAAGGACACGCCGACTGGTCCGACGCCGCCATCGATCCAGAAATGCTCGGCCGCGCGTTCGAGTCACTGATGTTCTCGCGCGAACGGCGGACCAGTGGCGCGTTCTACACACCACAACCGATGGTCGCACACGTCGTAGACGCTGCACTGGCCGAATCGCTCGGCAACGAGAAGGTGAGTGCAGACGATATTCGCGCGATGCTGACCGGTTCCTCGCCGGGTACCGCGGTGATCGAGGCAATGCGATGTCGGCTGCGGTCGTTCACCGTCATCGATCCCGCCTGCGGATCGGGCGCGTTCCTCGTGTTCGTGCTCGAGCGGCTCGCAGATCTGCATCGCACGTGCGGCGACCCTCGCACCATCGCGGCCATCCGACGCGACGTGCTCTCGCATGCCATACATGGCGTCGACGTCAATCCGACGGCAGTCTGGCTATGCGAGCTTCGACTCTGGCTCTCCGTCGTCATCGAGAGCGATGAGAACCGGATGTCCGCGGTGCCTCCGCTCCCGAACCTCGACTGCAACGTCCGTGTCGGTGACGCACTCGCCGGTGATGCCTTCCGGTCAGCGCCGTCGCTCGTCGGACCGCCAGCAGTGCTGGTGCGCCTGCGTGAGCGCTACGTGCGCGCCGCGGGCCCGCGGAAGGCACCCTTGCGCCGCGCCATCGATCGGGAGGAGCGCTTGCGTGCCGTCGCGATGATCGATGCGGAGTTGTCTGCGCTGTCCAATCACCGCCGCGAGCGCCTGCGCGCCCAGCGCGCCGAGGACCTGTTCGGCCAGCGTGTACGACCAAGCTTGGCAACGCGCGATGCGATGCGACTGGAACGGGTCCGCGCCGGCACGCTCAGGCGCGACCGTAAACGTCTTCTTGACGGAGGCGCGCTGCCATTTTCCTTCCCCTCGCACTTCGGGGCCGCGCACGCCCGCGGGGGCTTCGCCCTCGTAGTCGGCAATCCGCCCTGGGTTCGCCTGCACAACATCCCGGCGGCATCGCGGCTCGCACTGCGGGAGCGCTTCCGCGTGTACCGCGAGGCCGCATGGGAACGCGGGGCACTCGGCGGTCACGCCACCCGCGGGTTCTCGGCACAGGTGGATCTCGCCGCTCTGTTCGTGGAGCGAAGTGCAGGACTCACGGCGCCCGGCGGCTGCCTCGCACTGGTGCTGCCCGCGAAGCTCTGGTGCTCGCTCGCGGGCGGCGGCGTCCGCCGGCTGCTTGGTACCGAAACACGCGTCAGGCACATCGAGGATTGGTCCGAGGCGCCGGCGTCGTTCGACGCGGCCGCCTATCCGTCGATCGTGATCGCGAGCCGCAGCGTGGCGAAGCCGCAGCCAACACGCGTGACGGTGCGGCGCCGGACGCTCGACATCACCTGGTGTGCGGAGCACGATGGGATCCTGCTCGACCGCGATGATTGCGCGAGCCCGTGGCTCCTTCTGCCCGCCGAGGTTCGCCGCGCCTTCGACCGCATCACCGCACGCGGCGCACCGCTCGCCGACGCCCCGCTCGGCCGCGCAACACTCGGCGTAAAGTGCGGCTGCAACGACGCATTCGTCGTACAAGCCGTGGGCGAGCGCGCCGGTGTTGTCGAGGTGGAGTGCCAGGGGCGCACGGGTGAGGTCGAGCGCGACCGCGTGCGTCCCCTGCTGCGCGGCGACGCGGTGTCGCCGTGGTGCATTGCGCCGTCGAATAGCGCGATCATCTGGACGCATGAGGCCGGACGTCCGCTGCGTGCGCTTCCACCGCTCGCGGCGCGCTGGCTCGCCCCCTGGCGACGCCAGCTCCTCAACCGCACCGACCTGCGTGGCAATGGTGCGTGGTGGACACTGTTCCGCACCGAGGCCGCGGACCACAGCCGGCCACGCGTGGTGTGGAGCGACTTCGGGCGCACGCCACGCGCCGCGCTCCTGCCCGCGGGCGATCCCACGGTTCCGCTGAACAGCTGTTACGTCATTCCATGCGACGACATCATCGACGCGCTCGCACTCACGACGCTGCTGAACACGCCGATCGCCTCGGCGTTCCTGAACACGATCGCAGAACCCGCGCGTGGTGGCTGGCATCGATACCTCGCCTGGACCGTCGCGTTGCTGCCCATCCCGCAGGACTGGCAGCACGCGCGGAGCGTCCTTGCCCCAGTGGCCGAGCGTGCGCTCGAAGGGAGCATTCCGTCGCGGGAGGAGCTGTTCACTACTGCGTGTCGCGCATATCAGCTGCGGAAGTGTGACATCGCACCGCTCATCGCATGGTCGCAGAGTCAGCCGAACGACTGATGGCCGCGCGCGCCGCAATCGCCCGCGCCTGCCTCGACGCGTTGCCGCCCGAGCAGCTCGGCGACATCTGCCTCAGGCCCACGCAGCGGCGCATCGTCGCGCGCGCGCAGCGCGCGCTCAACGCGCATGGCGGCTGCGTCATCGCAGAAGATGTGGGTCGAGGAAAGACGTTCATCGCGCTGGCGTTGGCGAGGCACTGGCATGCGCCGCTCGTTATCGCACCCGCGTCGCTCCGTTCCACGTGGGAGTCCGCGCAGGTACGAGCGGGCACGCGCATTCGCGTGATCTCGCACGAATCGCTGAGTCGCGGACGCACGCCACACGAACCATTCGATGCACTCCTCGTCGACGAAGCCCATCATTTCCGCAATCCTGTCACGGTGCGCTACGCAGCGCTCGCACACCTCGCGAGCGCGGCGCCGATCGTATTGCTCTCCGCCACGCCAGTGCAGAACAGGGAACGCGACCTCGCCGCGCAGATCGCATTGTTCTTCGGTGAAGGGGCATTCGCGCTCGGGGCGGAGCAGTTGGCGCGCTTCGTCATTCGCGGCGACGATGTCACACCGGACGACCTGCCCAACGTGGCGGCGCCGGAATGGCTTCACCCGGATGTGGACGACGGCGACGTACTTGCCGCCATTCTCGACCTGCCCGCGCCCGCGCGGCCGATCGATGGTGGCGACGCCGGTGCGCTGCGGACGATTGGCCTCGTGCGCGCATGGGCATCGAGCCGGGCGGCGCTCGTTGCCGCACTGCGATCGCGTCGTCGTCTTGCGACCGCCATCGCGCAGGGCGTGGAGGCAGGCCGCACGCCGACGCGCCGAGAGGCGCTGGCGTGGCATGCGGCCGATGATGCGATCCAGCTCGGTCTCGCCGCGGTCCTCATGCAGGGAACCGCCAATGCCTCCACGCTCGGCGCAGTCCGCCTGCAGCTCGACCAGGATGATGCGGCGAGTGAACGGCTACGCGCGAGGCTCTCCGCGGGGATCGATCCGGACGTCGCCCGCGTGGACACCATCCGGGTGCTGCGCGCCAGACATCGCGATCAGAGGATCGTGGCATTCAGTGAGTACGCCAGCACGATCACCGCGTTCTTCGCAGCCCTGCGCGCGGATGCCGGCGTCGGCATGCTCACGGCGCGCGGTGCCCGCATCGCGAGCGGACGCATTGCGCGTGACGACCTGCTCGGCCGATTTGCGCCGCGCGCACAGCGTGTGGCACCGGCGGTGCCGCACCAGGCCGTCACGCTGCTGCTCACGACGGACATCCTCTCGGAGGGTGTGAATCTTCAGGACGCCAGCGTCGTGCTGCATCTCGACCTGCCGTGGAATCCCGCGCGCCTCGCGCAACGCGTGGGACGCGTCCGTCGTCCGGGCGGCGCGACGGTCGTACGCTCGTACCTGCTCGCTCCGCCCGCACACGCCGATGCGCTCCTCGCCGCGGATGCACGGCTGCGCCGGAAGCTGGAGCAGGCCCGTCACGTGGTTGGCGTTGGCTTCGAGGTGCTGCCCTCGCCTGGTTCGAATCCAGTCGACGTCGTGCGGAACGCGCAGTCCATTGGCTCCAGTGCGACAGCCGCTGGCGCGCTGGTCGAGCAACTTCAACACTGGCAGACGCACGCCGGTGACAGTCACGTGACGGTAGGCGCAGACGGTGGCTGGAAAGAGGAGTGCCGGGTAACGGTGACGCGGCTTGACGAGATGAATGCGGACGGCGGTCGCGAGGAGAAGTGTCGGGCAGCGGTATCGCGGCATAGCCAGATGATTGTGGGCGCGGCGGTGTACCACGAGTGTGGATGGCTCGCCGCGCTGGACGACGGACGAATGGTGGGCTCGCTGGAGGACGCACCCTCCGAGTCGGTCGCGCGCACAACACTCCTTGTCTCAGGCGCAGCGGGCGAGCCGCGCGCTCCATGCCAGGACGAGGTAAGCACAGCCGTCGGCATGCTCGATGGCTGGCTGCGTCATCAGGCACTCCTCGACACCTGCGGCGTGGCGGGTGCGACCGGTCCACTGCGCCGCGCCGTGGCTACGCAACTCGCGGCCATCGTCCGACATGCGCGTCGCCACGAACACGCCTGCGTGCTCGGCCTCGTCTCTCGCCTACAGCAACAACTTGCGCGCCCGATGCCACTGGGAGCGGAACGCGCGCTGTTGCGCGACGTCATGGCGGCCGTCGCCGACGTCGATGCGGCGCCCACCTTGCTCGCGTCCCTCACAGACAAGCTGGAATGCTCGGCGAGCGCGTTCCGTTCACGGACTTCCGTCATCGCCGCACCACGGCCCGTGGCGATGATCGTGGTCGGGCCGGCCGCCAAACCGGTAACGCAGCACGGTGGCAACCCGAACGGCGAAGGCGCAGGAGACGCCACGTTGGTGGTGTCTCCTGCGCCCATTCCGGCACTTCAAACCGATGCGAGCGACGGGTCAGGCCATGTGCATGGCTGACGCGCCGCGTGCACTGACTACGGCACCATCAATTGCGGGGCGCCAAACGACCCGGGCGACGTCGCTCCGCCGGACAGCCCGATCGGCTGTGGTCCGCCAGACGCCATGATCACCCCCATTGACCGCGTTGGCGTATCCACCGACGCCCCGTCCTTGTCCGTCACGGTCGCCTTGACCATGTAGAAGCCGGGCGCAGCATACACGTGACTGCCAACTGCCTGCGTCGCGAGGCCGGCACTCACGGTCGACGTCGAACCATCGCCCCAGTTGAACGTCACGGTGTGCGTGTCCGCGGTGCCGGCGTCGCTGAACGACACCGTCATTTTGGCGTCGTTCTGTGGTTGCTTCGGCGTAAGGAAGGTGGTGATCACCGGTGCGACGTTCGCGACGATGGTCGTCATCGACGCCTGGCTGTAGACGCCCTTCGAGTCGGTTGCGGTCACGGTCACCGTGTACGTGCCGTTGTCCGCGAAGACATGCGACGGCGAAACGCCCGTTGCCGTCGCACCATCGCCGAAGGTCCATGTGTACGTGAGGACGTCACCGACATCCGCGTCGCTCGAACCGCTCGCGCTGTAAGCGAACGAGCTGCCCTCGTTGCCGGTCGTCATGCCGGTGACGGCGGCCACTGGCGGCGTGTCGCCGCTTTCGACCGCCTTCTCGATGTTGTCCGGCAACTTCGACAGCAGGTCGTAGCCCGTCAGCGCCTCGACCGAATCCACCGTCACCTTGTACGTGGTCCAGTCCGCGGTCTGGAACTGGTCGTTCGGGATCACGACCGCGATCACCTGGAGGTCGTTCACCGACGTGACGTCCGCGAGGCCCTTCCCCGCGTTCATGATGACCGCAACCTTCCAGACGTACGCCGGCATGTCGATCTTGCCCTCGTTCTTCACGGTGCCCTTGCTGCCGGCACCGCCCGACATCACGTAGACCTCCTTGCCACCCGTCTTAGCGAGGTCGCCAAGGTAATTCTCCATGATCGCCCAGTTGCCCTGGTTCACCACGGCCGCCTGCGGCAGGACGTTCGAAAAGTAGTACGTCCGCGCGTTGTCGAGGTTCGACGCGGTCCGGTCGGCCGAGCGGGTCATGTGGCCGCGGTCGATGCCGTAGCCGGCGAAGGTGCCGGCGCCCGTGTAATCGGCCGTCGTATACTTCGTGAAGCCGGCCGCCACGAGCTCCGGGTCGAAGGTGAAGCAGTTGCAGCGATCTTCGGGGCCGTAGGTGGTGGCGTCGAGCTTCTCGCTCACCCAGTTGGGGCGACCAAGGCGCGGATTGAATGACGATGTGTATTCGAGACGACGGATGATGAAGTCGTCGCTGGGGTCGGCGTCGACCGGATCGCCGAACTC
>JBBQFW010000115.1:0-11215 GCA_038322445.1 Gemmatimonadales bacterium | reverse complement strand
GTACGAAGGCGGCGATCGGTTGAATGTCCCGCTCTACCGCATCGACCAGATCGAGCGCTATCGCTCCGCGGACGACGTCACCGACGACGTGCCGCCCCCGCGCCTCCATCGCCTCGGCGGCAAGAAGTGGGGGCAACAGCGTGACCGCACGCGCGCAGCCATCCAGGAGATGACCCTGGAACTGCTTGACCTCTATGCGCGACGGAAGGTGGCCGCCCGGCCGGCCCACGTGCCCGACACGGCGTGGCAGCGGCAGCTCGAGAGCAGCTTCCTCTTCGAGGATACGCCCGACCAGCGCAAGGCGACCACCGACGTCAAGACGGACATGGAGAGCACGCGTCCCATGGACCGCCTGCTGGTTGGCGATGTCGGCTACGGCAAGACGGAGATCGCCGTACGCGCCGCGTTCAAGGCGGTGCAGAGTGGTCGCCAGGTGGCCGTGCTCGTTCCCACCACCATCCTCGCCGACCAGCATGCACGGACCTTCGGGGAACGCCTCGCCGATTTCCCGATCAAGGTCGCGGTGATGAGCCGCTTCCAGACGGCGAAGGAGCAGGCGGTAACGCTCGTCGAGCTCGCGGAGAAGAAGGTGGACATCGTCATCGGCACGCATCGCCTGCTCAGTCCTGACGTCACCTTCGCCGACCTCGGCTTGATCATCGTCGACGAGGAGCATCGCTTCGGTGTGAAGCACAAGGAACGGCTCAAGCAGTTGAAGCTCGAGACCGACGTGCTCACCCTCACGGCGACGCCAATTCCGCGCACCCTGCACCTGTCGCTCGCCGGCCTGCGCGACATGACGCTGATGCAGACGCCGCCACGCGATCGTTCACCCGTGCTGACGTTCGTGGAACCGAGCGACGAAGGGCTGATCGACGAGGGCATCTCGCGCGAGCTCGATCGCGGCGGGCAGGTGTTCTTCGTCCACAACCGCATCGAGACGATCGTCGGCCACGCCGACATGATCCGGCGGATCGTGCCGCGCGCGCGCGTGGCCGTGGCGCACGGCCAGATGAAGGAGAAGGAGCTCGAGGACATCATGCATCGCTTCGTCAGCGGCGAGGTGGATGTCCTCGTCTCGACGCTGATCGTGGAGAGTGGCCTCGACGTCCCGAACGCGAACACGATGTTCGTGAATCGGGCCGACCATCTCGGGCTCGCGCAGCTTTATCAGTTGCGCGGACGCGTGGGCCGCTCACACCGCCGAGCCTACTGCTATCTCCTCGTGCCGGATTCCGTCGATCCCGAGGCGGAGCGTCGCCTGCAGGTGCTCGAGCATCACACGGAGCTCGGCGCCGGCTACAAGATCGCGCTGAAGGACATGGAGATGCGCGGCGCGGGGAACCTCCTCGGCGCCGAGCAATCCGGGTACGTGCACGCCGTGGGATTCGACCTCTATCTCCGCATGCTCGACGAGACGGTGAATCGCCTGATGCGCGGCGACGCGGCCCCCAAGCCGCGCCCCGCCGACGTGTCGATGGACCTGCCGGCCTATCTGCCCGACGACTACATGGACGCGCAGGAGGCGAAGCTCGACGTCTACAAGCGACTCGCGCGCTTCGAGACGCCCGACGAGATCGAGGCGCTCCGCGCCGAGTTGCGCGACCGTTTCGGCCCGCTCCCCGCGCCCGCCGAGGCCATGCTGGCCATGGCGCTCCTGCGCGTCACGGGAGGCCTCCTCGGGATCGAGGGTATCCTGGTGCGCGGTGAAGAAGCGCGTATTACCTTTAGGGATTCTGCGGTTCCGCGCATGAAGGGGCTGTCCGCAGCGTTTCACGAGGTGCAGTTCCAGGCGGAAGTGCGACGCGCGCATCCGCTTTCGCTCAAGCTCACCCGGCTCGGGGGCGCCCTGCTCCTCGATGGGCTCGTGCGCGCATTGCGCGCCGTGGTGTGACGCCCGCTTCATTCTTCCCCACGACCGCTCAAATGACTCGTAAACCGCTCCTCATCCTCGCGATCTGCGCCACCACGCTTGCCGCGTGCAGCGGACTCGGGGAAGCCTTTTCGGCACACACCGACGTAGTTGCCACGGCCGCGTCGCAACAGCTCTCGACCGAGCGTCTCGGCGACCTGCTGGGCAAGGCCAAGATGCAGATCCCGATCAATCGGGACGTCGCATTGCTGCTCGCCCGTGATATCTGGGTGCCCTACCAGCTGCTCGGCGCAGCGGCCGCGCGCGGCGATTCGCTGGCGGATCCCAAGAACATCGACGCGGCAGCCGCCTCCATCCTCGACAATGCGCGCCTGGCTCGCTTCATGGAGTCCGTGGCCGCCACCCTGCCCACGCAGGCCGGGAGCGAGCAGTCCTACCTCGCCGCCAATGCGGGACTCTATTCGGCGCGACACATTCTCTTCCTCGTGCCGCAGGGCGCACCACCGGCATTCAAGGATTCCGTTCTCAAACTCGCCACGTCAGTCCTGGCGAAAGTCACCGATGCGAATTTCGCGGCCATGGCGGCGAAGTACAGCGGCGACAATACCAAGGACAAGGGCGGCGACCTCGGCGTGTTTCCAATTGGGATGATGGTCAAGCCGTTCTCCTCGGCGCTCTCGAAGCTCAAGCCCGGCGAGATCTCGCCGCTCGTGCCCACGCAGTTCGGCATTCACATCATCCAGCGCAATACCTGGGACCATGCGAAGACCGAGTACCTCGCGCAGGCGGGCGGACGGAGCAAGCAGGTCGCCGAGAGTACCTACATCATGCACATGCAGGCGGGCGCCAACATCAAGCTCGGTTCTGATGCGGCCACCACCGTCAAGGAAGTCGCCAAGGACCCGATCTCGAATCGCAACAACAAGGCGGTCGTGGCCACGTTCAACGGCGGCGAGCTCACGGCGGGTCATCTCGCGATGATCCTGCTGGCAACACCGCAGAGCGGACGCCTGATGCAGCAGATCCAGGGCGCGCCGGACTCGCTCGTCGCGCAGTACGCCACGAACATGGCGCAGCGCGAAGTGCTCCTGCGCAAGGCCGACAGCGCGAAGGTGGTCGTCACCCCGCAGGAAGTCGCTGAGCTGCACCGGGACTTCACCGCCGCCGTCTTGCAGGTGTGGACGGCACTGGGCATCGATCCCAAGTCGCTCGCTGACAGCGGCAAGACCGCCTCCGAGCGGGAGAAGATCGCGGCTGGGCGCATCGAGCACTTTCTCGACCGTGTGATGGCAGGCGAGGTTCAGCCGGTGCCGGTGCCGTCGCCCCTCCAGATCGTCCTCATGGACAAGTTCGACGCCAAGGTCAACGCCGGGACGATCGACCGGGCGCTCGAGCGCGCCACCACGCTCCGTGCCGCGGCGGATTCCGCCCGCACGGCGGGTCAACCGAAGTCCAGCGTTCCACTTCCTGGCACACCGGGCGCGGGGCAGGGTAAACCATCGGGCGCCGCACCGGTGCCGAAGAAGCCCTGAGGTCGGTCTTACGGACAGGGCTTCTTTCATTCGTCAACGAGCGGCCCGGACCGACAGGTCCGGGCCGCGGGTATTCAGGAACATGCGACTCCCTCTCGGTTCTATTGGATTGGTTCTGCTGGCCGCTACCGCGTCGGCTCGCGCGCAGGGCACGCCGACCGCACCCGCGGCCCTTCAGGCCAACCCCCCCTCACCCGCCGTGTTGCCCCTCGACCGCGTGGTCGCCGTGGTCGGCGACGTCGTCATCACGCAGTCGAACCTCCAGGAACACATCATCCAGAAGCGGCAGGATGGCGCGCGTTTCCCCACGGATAGCGCCGGCTGGCATGCACTCCTGCTTCAAGTCGTCGGCGAGATCGTTGACGAGGAGCTGGTGCTCGTGAAGGCAAAAGACATGAAGGTCGAAGTCCCGGATGCCGACGTGAACAGCACCGTGGACAAGCAGTACAAGGAGGTCCGGAAGAAGTTCAGCAGCGACGCAGAGTTCCGCTCCGAACTTCAGAAGGCAGGGTACGGCACGCCCGAGGAGTACAGGAAATTCATCGGCGATGGCATCCGTCGCACGGAGACCGTCACGCGCACCATCCGCAAGCTGCGTGAGGACGGCAAGATCGCGCAGGCCAACGTCACCGACGCGGAAGTGGCGGAAGCGTACGAGCGCAACAAGGCCGCCATGCCCAAGCGCGAGGCGGCCGTCACATGGCGACAGATCATCATCTCGCCAAAGCCCTCGCCCGCTGCGAAGGAAGTGGCGCGCGTGAAGGCCGAATCGATTCTCGCTGACCTCAGGGCCGGCGCAGACTTCGAGAAGCTGGCCAAGCGCGAGTCGATGGATCCGGGCAGCAAGGACAATGGCGGCGACCTGGGCTGGAATCGCCGTGGTCGCATGGTGCCAATCTTCGACCGGTGGATGTTCTCGCTCACGCCCGGTGTGCTCAGCCCCGTCGTTGAAACCCCGTTTGGCTATCACATCATTCGCGTCGACCGTGCCCAGCCGGCCGAGGTGAAGGCGCGCCACATCCTGATCTCGCCGAAAATCGACTCTCTCGACGTGGCGCGTGCCAAGCTGGAGGCCGACAGCATCGTTACGGCGCTGCAGGCTGGCGCCGCCTTCGATTCGCTGGCGAAGAAGCATCACGACTTCGCGAGTGGAGAAGAGACCACGCTCCTCACGCCATTCCCGCGGTCACAGCTGCCCCCCGCGTACCAGGCGGCGTTCGCTGGCAAGAACGCCAAGGACGTCGTCGAGTTTCCCATCGCGGGAAATACGAACGTGCCGTCGAAGTTCGTCGTGGCGCAGATCGCGTCGGTGGAGTCCGGCGGTGACGTGACGCTCACGGAAGTGAAGGAGCGCTTCCGCGCGCGGCTGGCGGAGGAAGGCGGCATCAAGCGTCTCATGGAGGGGCTGCGAAAAGGCACCTACGTCTCGATACGCACTGACGCGCTGAACCTGCCAATGCCCGCCGCCGCCCCGGCCGCACCAGCGCCCTGAGCCCGAGGCGGGAATGAGCCGCGCAACACCAAGGCTCGCGGTCACCCTCGGCGATCCCCGCGGCATTGGTCCCGAGATCACCACCGCCGCGTTGCGCGATGATCGCGTCCGGGCGGCCGCGCAGCTTCTGCTCGTGGGTCCACGCGGCTGCGGCATCGACGTCGATCACGCGGTCGGTGACTGGCACGCCACCGGATCGGCAGCAGAAGCCGGCGCACTGGCGGGGCGCGCCGTCGATCAGGCCATCGCGCTCGCGTTGCGCGGCGACGTGGATGGCATCGTGACCGCGCCCCTCGACAAGTCTGCGCTGCTCGCGGGCGGATTCGACTTTCCGGGACATACGGAACTTCTTGCCGCACGCACCGGCCGAGAGGTTGCCATGATGCTGGCGGCGACGAGACCGGGTCCAGGCATGCAGAATCCGCTCAGGGTCGTGCTGGCGACGACGCACATTGCGTTGCGCGACGTACCTGCCGCCGTGACGGCCGAGGCCATCGCGAGCGCCGCGCGTGTGACGCGAGACGGGCTGCGCGACTGGTTCCAGATGCCGGAGCCGCGCATTGCGCTGTGCGCGTTGAACCCGCACGGCGGAGACGGTGGCCGCTTCGGCACCGAAGACACCGAACTGCTCGCGCCGGCGGCTGAAGCGGCAGGCTTGCTCGGTCCCTATCCGGCCGACACGGTGTTCGTCCGCGCCATGCGAGGTGCCTTCGATGCCGTCATCGCGCCCTATCACGACGTCGGCATGACCGCCATCAAGGTCGCGTCGTTCGGCTCGGCGGTGAATGTCACCCTTGGCCTGCCGTTCCCGCGGACGTCACCCGATCACGGCACGGCGCTCGACATCGCGGGGCAGGGGATTGCGGATGCGTCGAGCATGATCGAGGCAATCCTGCTCTGTGCCTCCATCGCGTCGCACATCGTGACGCGTCTCGACGCCTAGCGCAGCGCGCGCGAGTTGTCGCGCCGGTCTCCGGCCGAGTGCAGGTCGACCGCGAGGACGTCAATGCGGCGGCCGTTCATCGACTTCACCGTGAAGACGACATTCGATGCCGTCACGCGGTCTCCTCCTACCGGAACGCGCCCGAGCGCGCCGAACACGTAGCCGCCGATCGTGGTGTACTCATCGTCGGACAACTCCAGGCCGAATCGCTCGTTCAGCTCGCCAATATTAGTCGAGCCCGGAACCAGCACGTCGGCATCCGTGAGCGATGGCGCGAGCTGCTCGGCGTCGTCGTGCTCGTCCAGGATCTCGCCGACGATCTCTTCGAGCAGGTCCTCCATCGTCACGATGCCGGCCGTGCCCCCGTATTCGTCGAGCACCACGGCCATGTGCGCCTTGAGGCGCTTGAAGTCGGCCAGGACCTCCTCGACTTCGCGCGACCCCGGGACCACGTGCACCGGCCGCATGACGTCGGCGACGGTGAAGCGCGCTGGCGGATCGCGCAGTACCGGGATGAGGTCCTTCGCCAGCACGAGTCCGATCACGTTGTCGATCGAGTCGTCGTACACCGGGTAGCGCGAGCGCTGCGTCTCGATCACGAACGCCATCGTTTCCTCGAGTCCCGTGTCGACACTGAGCGCGTCAATCGCGGTCCGGGGCGTCATGACTTCGCGCGCGTTCTTCTCGGAAAACTCGAACACGCCCTCGATGAGCGCGGCGTCCTGCCGCTCCAGGACGCCGACTTCCTGACTCTGTTCCACGAGGATGCGCAGCTCGTCGGCCGAATGGACGTTCTCCTCCGCACTGCCGGGCTTGAGGCCGAACGGCTTGAGGACCAGCTCCGCCGACCGGTTGAGGACCCACGTGAACGGCTTCGTGATCCATGCGAAGGCCACGAGCCCCGGTACGAGCCACCGGGCCACACGCTCCGGGTTGTTGATCGTGGCGCCGCGCGGCGCCAGTTCGCCAAAGACGACGTGGCCGTACGTCACGACGGCCAGTGCGCACACGGTCCCGAGTCCCGCCGCTCCGATGCGCGCGGGCAGGGGAATCGCCACGAAGAAGGGGGCGAAGAACGCGCTCAGCGTCTCCTCCGCCAACGCCCCGATGCCGATACTGGCGAGGGTGATCCCGAATTGGCTGGCGGAGAGCAGGCGGGCGAGGCTGGAGGTCGCCCGAAGCACCAGGCGGGCCTTGTTGTCACCTCCGCGGGCCATGGCCTCCAGCCGCGACCGCCGCGAACGAACGACCGAAAACTCCGCCGCAACGAAAAAAGCGTTGAGGGCCAGGAGGGCAATGATGGCGAGTACGCGTGCTAACACGCGCGGAACGTAACGGAAGGCGAACGAGCTACGCCACTTGCAGCGCTTGACGTAGGTGCTGCACGGCCCGACACTGAGCGACTATGAGCGACTACCGAATTGAGAAAATCCGCCACCGGGTGCAGCTGACCCTCGCCTCGGGTGAGCGCGTGGAAGGCGACATTTTTCTTCAGGCCTTTGCCCGCTTCAAGGCGGGCTCCGAAGAGCCGCTGGATGCAATGAACGACAGCGCGCCGTTCCTGGCCGTCGTCCTGCCGACGGACGAGTTGCTGCTGGTGCAGAAATCGCAAATTGCCGTGGTCTCCACGGCCCTCCCCCAGATCGATGAGCTGGCGGAGTCCAGTACGATCGGGATGCACGTCGAATTGATCTTCGCAAACGGAGACGTACACTCGGGCTCCGTGTTTCCGGAGCTGCGCGCGGATCGGCCGCGGCTCGTCGATTTCCTCAACAACAGCCCGGATAAATTTGTGCCGCTCTTCACGGCTGACCGCCTCCTCATCGTCGGCATGTCGCACATCGCCTACGCTCGTCCCGCGTCCTGAACACCATGGCGCAGCTTGATCGACTCCTTGGGGTGATGGTGAGCCAACGCGCCTCGGCGCTGCGGTTGAATGAGGGCGCGGTCGCGGAGCTCGAGATCGGGGGGGCATCGCGACCCGCGACCCGAACCCCGCTCACGGAACCACAGATCCTTGCCCTCGTGCGAGAAATCACCTCGGCAGACAGGCTGGGTGAGCTGGACGCCGGGTCGGCGGTCTCGTTCCCGTACGCGTCGGAGGACGGCGCCTTCGCCGTGCAGGTGACGCGCGACAATGCACGATTGGCGGTCCGTATCACGATGGACGCGGGCCGCGAGCGTCAGCGACTGAACGGCATGCACCGGACGGCGGATCACGCGGTGCCACCTCCGGCAGCGCCAGCGGCGTCCGTGCCTGCCGCGCCCGCTCCGGCGGCTGCGGCGGCTGTGGCCCGCCGCGATGGCGTTGGAGCCAGTGGTGACGCCATTGGCAGCTTCGATGGCTGCGAGCGCGCGAAGGCCGCGCTCGACGCGCTGCTGCGCCTGATCGTCGAGAAGGGCGCGTCCGACCTGCACCTGCGGTGCGGCGAACCGCCCATCCTCCGCCTGCATGGTGAGATGCAGCGCCTCCCCCATCCCCCGCTCGAACCAGAGATGCTCGAGCAGATGCTGCGCTCCATCATGCCGGAGCGCAACCGGAACGAGTTCACCGAGACGAACGACACCGACTACGCCTACGAGATCACCGGCGTAGCGCGCTTTCGCGCGAACGCGCTGAAGGACCGTAATGGCCCGGCCGCCGTCTTCCGTCAAATCCCCGCGACCGTCGTGACGGTGGAACAGATGGGGATCACGGCGGAGGTCCAGCGGCTCTGCCAGTTGAACAAGGGACTGGTCCTCGTCACCGGGCCCACGGGCTCCGGCAAGAGCACCACGCTCTGCTCGCTCATCGATCTCGTGAACCGG
Organism: Gemmatimonadales bacterium; assembly: GCA_038322445.1. Taxonomy (GTDB): domain Bacteria; phylum Gemmatimonadota; class Gemmatimonadetes; order Gemmatimonadales; family Gemmatimonadaceae; genus AG11. The sequence goes on along the minus strand of JBBQFW010000115.1, from coordinate 2,567 downwards.
TCGCGATCCGATCACGTCATCACGATCGAGGACCCCATCGAGTTCGTGCACCCGAACAAGAGGTGCATCATCACCCAACGCCAGGTGGGCGTGCACACCGGCTCCTTCAAGAGCGCGCTGCGTGCTGCACTGCGTGAGGATCCCGACATCATCCTCGTCGGGGAGCTCCGCGACCTGGAGACGGTCTCGATTGCCATCGAGACGGCCGAAACCGGCCATCTCGTGTTCGGAACATTGCACACGACGACCGCCGCCGGCACGATCGACCGCATTATCGACCAGTTTCCGGCTGACCGTCAGGCGCAGATCCGCGTCATGCTCGCCGAGTCGTTGCGCGGCGTCATCTCGCAGACGCTGTGCAAGAAGGTAGGTGGCGGCCGCGCCGCCGCACGCGAGGTCCTGCTATCGATTCCCGCGGTGACGAACCTCATCCGCGAAGGCAAGACCTTCCAGATTCCATCCGTCATGCAGACGTCCAAGCGGCTCGGCATGGTGACGCTCAACGACGCCCTCCTCGAACTGGTCGACAGCGGTCAGGTCGAAGCCGCCGAAGCGTACTCGAAGGCCGTCGAGAAGACCGGTTTCGTGGCATCGCTCAAGGCGCGCGGCGTCGATACCTCGTTCGCCGACGGGGAGCTTGGCGCAAAGCCGGCCACGTCGACCGCCCCTGCGGGCAAGCGTTAGCTCGTGCGGTCGACTTGATTTCTCGTCACGGGCCTCGCATTGTAGTCGCGCGCGCCAGCGCGCCCCGTACGCGTAAACTCTCCTCCAATCCAGACTCTCATGAAACGTGTAGCTCTCATTGTCTCGCTCGCCCTCGCCGCGGTTCCCGCGGTCGCGTCGGCGCAGATCGGCTTCGGTGTAGCGGCAGGTGCTGCCTTCCCGCTGAGTGATTACGGCAAAGGGCTCAGCAGCGGCTATCACGCCCAGGCTTCGCTCGACCTGGCGATCCCGCTATCGCCAATCGGCTTCCGCTTCGATGGGTCGCTCGATCACTTCGACTTCAGCAGCTCAACCGTGACAGGATCGAGCCGCATCATCGGCGGAGAGGCAAACGTGCTCATGGGGTTCGGTGCGGTGCCGCTGTTAGGCCCGTACCTCATCGCGGGTGTGGGTGCTTATAACGTGAACAACTCGGTCGCGACGGCGAGTTCGAGCGCGACCAAGTTGGGTGGCAGTGTCGGCGCCGGCATTCGCTTCGGCCTCGCCGGCTTCGGCGTTTTCGCGGAGACGGGCTACCACTACATCCAGTCCCCAGCGTCGGGCGCCAACGCACCATCGTACGTGCCGGTCATGTTCGGAATTTCGTTCTAACACCTCGGAAGAGCGTACCTGGTACGGCACACCTGGAACCTGGACTGGCCTATGGCCTCCGGGGAACAGTGGACGAACCTCGCGGGAAAAAGCTCTGATAGGCGTTTGATAGATGCGGCGATCGCGGATGATCGCCGCATCTTTCGTTTCGTGCATGACTATCGTCGCCTGATCGTGTGGCCGCGTGCGCGAACACTGGGCGTGGACATCCACGTCGCCTCCCGATCGTTCCCGAAATCCGACCGCGGTGTCGTCGCCAGCCAGTTGCGTCGCTCGGCGCTGTCCATCTCGGCAAATGTCGCCGAGGGCTGCGGCAAGACTTCCCGTAGGGAAACGATCAGGTTCCTGGAGATTGCCTCCGGCTCAGCAAACGCAACGGAGCACCACTTGCTTGTGGCGGGGGACTTGGGCTTCCTCGCGCGCGAGACGAACTCGCATCGACCACCATCACTGTTCAGCGAATGCTGCGAAGCCTGATCCTGAACCTGCCGCAGTAAGCATATACGGAGCGTCAAGCGATTCGAGTTGAGTAGGGAGGTTCAGGGAGTAGGGCAGGTAACAGGCAGCAGGGAGTAGTACAGTTGTGCAGTTGTGCAGTTGTGCAGTTGTGCAGTTGTGCAGTTGTGCAATGTCCACTGTTCCCCGTGGCCGGTATGCGATTCCAGGTATTCGGTACCCCGTACCAGATACGCTCTTCCAGCAGTTCGGGCAAAGAAGCGGGGCCCCCCTGAAGAGGTGCCCCGCCACGCACTCGCCGCTAGGGCTGGATCGGCGGTCGTTCTCGTCGCGTCGCGTCGTCACCTCGCGCTGCCTGCGTGATCTCGCCACGCGGAAGCGCGTACTCGTCGCGGTTCGAGTAGCCGTAGCCGCCGTGAACCTCCCCGCCGCGCATGTAGTCGTGGCCATAGCCACGGCCATGCGGGTACTGCTCAAGGGCGGGGTCATGCTGTTGGTGCATCGGACACCTCCTGCATAGGTATGAGTCTTCGCCCGTACGGTGTCGCAATCGGGTCACGAGGTCAAGGTGTCCTGAACCACAGCTTGTTTGGCGTTTGTTCGGCAGGGTATATTTCCGGGCTATGCAGATTCGAAATATCGCCATCATCGCACACGTCGATCACGGGAAGACTACTCTCGTCGACAAGATGCTTCGGCAGGCCGGCGCCTTCCGCGAAAATCAGGTCGTCGCCGAGCGGGTCATGGACTCCAATCCGCTCGAGCGTGAGCGCGGAATCACCATCCTAGCGAAGAAC
>JBBQFW010000114.1:0-11257 GCA_038322445.1 Gemmatimonadales bacterium | reverse complement strand
GGCATCGGGAAAACGCGAGTGGCGGAAGGTTTCGCAACTCAAGTGGGGCTCGAGGGGAATAACGTCGTGAGATTTACTTGTGACGCGAGCTCTTCACAGCAGCCGCTGTCCGCGTTCGCCCATATTTTGCCTAGTCTTCGCGCAATCCGCGGAAGTCTCGGCGCATCGCCGGAGTATGTCGCGCCGCTCGCACGCCTTAGCAACGCACCGTTCGCCGATGAGTCGGGCATTCCGCACCATTCCTCCGCGGAGTCGCTGCGTGCCGAGATACAGGCGGCCCTCGTTGACCTGTTAGAGGCCGTAAGCGACGACTGCCCGCTGCTGCTTATTATCGATGACGCGCACTTTCTGGATGACGCATCCCGTCATCTTATAAAAACCTTAACCTCTGCGCCTAACAGCGCCCACGTCCTCGTTCTTCTCTGCTTGCGGCCCCCGCACACTCCTTCGCCGTTGGTCCAGAATGAGCGTCGCGCTAGGCGATACAGTTTAGAGCCGCTGGCGGCCAACACTAGCAGGCAGATTGTGCTGGACATCGCTGGTCCTGATTGCAACGAGGCGCATATAGAACGCTGCCTGCAACACGCTGCCGGAAGCCCCTTCTATCTCACTGCCCTCGCAGGACACGTTGATGGTGCGTCCAAGCCTACCTTTGACGTCCGATCGCTCGCCTCCGAGAATTACTCTTGTCTGTCGGTCGAGGCACGCGCGGTCCTCGAACCCTCCCTTCTACTCGGGCGTTTAGCAACAATCGAGCGTGTCCGTGAAATCGCCGCTATCGACGACGTTGTTCTGCTGGCGGGTCTCAGGGAGCTCGAGATACTCAATTTAATTCGCCTCAACGATGGCGTTCTTGAGGTGCCACATCCACTTATGCACGACGCGCTTAGTGCGCTCTTGCCGGCATCCGTTGTAGCCGTACTTCGAAGGCGCATAGCGGTTTCTCTCGAGGTGGAGTGCCTAACTGACAATGGCGTTTCTCCATTAGCATGGGCAGCAGCTCAGAATTGGGTCGCTGCGGGTGCACCCCACTCCGCCGTGCAGTTGGTTCGGCGCTGCGCGAGGCATGCTTTACAACTCGGGGAACCTAACATCGCCACGGAGCTATTGGCGCAACTCATCGATGTCCATTTACCAGCATCATTGCACGCCGACGTTCTAGACGAAGCGATCACGTATGCGGACGCCAGCAGCTCGCCATCGGTGCTTGCGGCTGCGACCCGCGCTCGACACGCTCTGGCACAGCAATGCGGTGAGGGTCACGAGAAGCTCAAGTGGTTTGAGTTCAGAACAATTGAAGCCGACTACTTCAATGGAGCGCCGCTTTCCTTCGTAGTTCCGTTGTTCAGCGGACTACTCCGCGATCACACTGCCACGCCGGTGACTCGCGCACGCTGCGCTGTACGACTCATGGTTATAGCTGACCAAAATCTAGACTCGACTCTGGCATGCGACGTCAAATACTACCTTCCTAGCATTCCGTGTCCTGACTGTGAGACGCTAGCCAGCATCCGGCGAGCTGAATTAGTATTTCACATTTTCTGCGGAGATCTCCGTGAAGCGCAAATCCTCGTGGACGCACTTTTAACGAAGTTCTCTGTACCCAGCGGTGACGATGACAGCGTAAAATCGCGCAGCTTTGCCGGTTATGCACTCCTACGCCTAGGTGAGCTCAAGCGCGCCTCTCACGTTTTCGTTGCATCCTATCACTATATGGTTGCAAACGGAGCATACTCTCATGCCCTGTACTCATCCGCCCTCGTAGCCTCAGCAGCCATTAGGTCCGGAGATTTGCCATTGGCCGATTTTTGGATGCGTCGTAGTGAGGCCGCGGCGCGCGGTGGTGCAGCACACGAACAATCGCCTAGCGCAGGTCATCACTCTAATGCTGCCACACTCGCAATGTACAATGGCCGGTACGATGAGGCAGAGCGGTTGATTTTCGAGCCGGGACGAGATTCTTCGGTGCTTTCCTCAGATCGTTACAAGGCAGTTTGCCTCGCGATGCTAGTCCGGTTGAAGCAGATGCGATGCATTGATGTTGATCCTGGTGAAGTGGAGACGCTTGCGCAGCTTTATTTCAAGGGTTGCAAGCTCGGGGGCCAGGATCAAATCGTAGAGGCTCTGTGGTGCGTGCGTATTCTGTCGGGCGACGCCATGGCTGCCTCTGAACTGTTGGCAGAATATCTAACCGAGCATCGCCGCGAACGTTCGGTACCTGACTGGTCGCTAAGACATACTACCGCAGCGGATGAAGCGTGGCTTGTGGCGAATCCCGACCTTACGCGCCCTTTCTGACAAGACGAACTTTTCCTCGCCGCACATCGGATCTATTTGATGGCGGAAATAGTGTGGCCCAAAAGTCATTTTCTAGGAGCCGGTCTGTGATCTGCGGATCGAACTGCCTACCTCTGCATCTCACGAGCTCTGCTCTGACAAGTTCTTCGTCTAACGCGTCGCGGTAGGGCCTGTTCGTAGTCATGGCATCGAAGGTGTCTGCGAACATAATGACTCGGGACGCGAGAGGTATGGCTTCGCCGCGCAATCCATCAGGGTACCCCGTTCCATCCCAATTCTCGTGATGGTGCCGAACCGCCGGGATTAAGCGCCGTAGCGTCGTCATGGTCGCGATTAGATTCGCGCCATCCTCCGGGTGTTCCTTTATTATGGCCCACTCCTTCGGTGTCAATCGCTCTTCCTTGGCAAGTATCGGTGCATATTTATCGAAAATTTTTCCAACATCGTGAAGAAGCGCCGCCGTCCCAATTTGCTCGACGTCCGCTGACGACAAGCCAAGGAGTCTCGCAATATGGATTGCGTGGTCCTTGACGCGCCGAGAGTGGCCGGAAGTGTAGGGGTCACGAGCCTCAATTGATTTCACCATCAGCTCGAGCAGTTCTCGATTCGTTTGGGCAAGCTCGAGGTTGATGGTGTTCATTTGACGTAGTCCCAAGATCGGGAACCAAAGTATGGCCGCGATCATCGGACCGAAGTTGGCATAGGTCCACGCGAACAAAAAGATGAGCGGGCATGCCAGTATATCGAGTCCAATCGTCGACGTATTGTTCTCGCGCCAAACCTGAAGCGTGCGCGCTCCAGTTGTGATCGCAATGATGCGACTCACCAAAAGCGTATTTACGACAACCGTGATGAAGTACGCCGCCACCATCGGAAGTCCCACCAGGACGGTTACGTCCGCGACTTTAACCTTCGTAAGTTCCACAAAGCTTCGACCGCCTAGGGCACGGTATGCAATTATCGCGATCGAATACGCAAGTGTTAGTTGTGCAATGTTAAATAGAGTTTTCTTAGGATCTTTTTTCTGCGCAGTCTCGCCGAGGAATCGCGCAGCTGGAATTGCTAGCAAGGCCGCAAAATTCGGGACGAGCATTACAGCGGTCATATATGGAACGAATGCGATGGACCCCGACGCGCCCCGTGGCAAAAGAAAAGCGATGAGCTCTCCTGTCAGCGCGAACGCAGTGAGTATCGCTATGGTTCCTAATGACCAATCTCCGCTCGGCGGCGCGACGCGCCAGAGTACATAGGCCGCAGCGATTGCGAGCGCACAAACCAGTTTGACAAAACTATTTGCTTTCATAACTTGACCTAGGATCGACGGCCTCTCTGCTCCTACAAATCTCAGCCCCAACCGTTCAAGCCAGCAAAACTTGCCGCTGCAGAAAACACCCAGGCGAGAAATTGCATTTCACGTCACCTCCTCTCAAAGAAGGGCGCGGCTCAAAGCCACGCCAGTCCAGATTGTAGGCTCCGCTTGCTCAGTGTTTCCGCTCCACTCCTTCGCTCGACAGAAAGGCCCGCCGATGTCCTAAAGCTCAACCCACCTATTCGTTGCATCCAATACAGCCAGCACACTCGCCGTCTCCACTCCATCCTTTATCTCGGCACTTCCAGTCAACAGCGCGGTCTCCCGGCCTAACCGCGTAGTCAACGCAACGAACACGAACTCCCGTTCGAATGCACTGATCGTCCGCGCCCCTTCAAACGACAACGTTCTCCGCGCGACATCGGCCTGCAGCACCGCCGCCACCGCGGCCCGCGCCGCCGTCTCCACGCGCAACCGGTCGCTCTCAAGACCAGTCGCCTCACCAACAAAAATTTCTTCGCCCTGCCGGATCGTCACGCGACAGCTCATTCCACTCGCACGCGACCGCTTCACTTCCACATCCTCGAAGTACAACCGCCGCTTGCTGGACCTGCTCGCCTGCGGCTCATCGACCACCTCGCCTAAACTTCCCACTGCCGGCGTCACGCGGTTCGCCCTGATGGCCTCGGCCGCCGGACCTTCACTCGTGGCCACCGAGATCTTCTTGTGACTCACCCGCATGCCGAGCTGCGCGAGCAGGGCGCTCTCGACGTTCCGCACGGTCTGCTTCGGCGCTACCGACGTGGTGGTCAGCACGTGAACCTCTGACACCTCGCCGGTTGGCCCGGAGATGATCCGGACATTCAGTACGCCTGGCAGCGTCCCGAGAAGCTCCTCCGCCCGCTGAATTGGCAGGACGGTGCCCGCAACAGGCGACACGCCGTCGCCATCGGGGCGGGGCGCGGGGGAGGCGGGGGCGTTAGCGTGCATCGCCGACACCGTCAACAAGTTTTTGTGGATGAGGCCGTGGGTTGGACGATTGCGATCCGTCAAGGTCCAGCGGGCTTGCCCGGACTATAGCGCGCCGGCCTCGGCAGGCTATGGGTCAACAATCGTTGCTGACGAATCTCTAAGTGCTTACGAGCTCAGTCAAGTGAATATTCCAGCTCCGGCAACCGATACTCCCTGATTTTTCGATACAGTGTCCGTTCGCCGATGCCCAGAAGGTCTGCAGCCTTTCGACGATTGCCACGCGTCTCCTTCAACGCCGCCTCGATCACCGCACGCTCCACTTCCGTCATCTTCATGCCCGGCGTTACCGATACGACGTTTGGAGGGGGGATTTCGTCACGAGGTCCAATCGCCGCGACCACGGAAGCTACAGACGTTACAGGAAGGACTTCCCCGATGTACGCGCCGCTCGGCCCGCCCAGCACCGCACCGCGATCGTCGTCCAGCCGTCGGCGTAGTTCTTCCACCTGAAGCTTGAGCTCCAGCAGGCTCCGAAGGATGAACTCGAGCTCCCGACCATCCGCCTGGCTTGCCTGCCCCGGCACCGGACCGACACGCACCGGCAGGTAGCGCGCACTACCGCCGTCCTTGATCTGGCGCGGCAGGTCATCCGGGCCAATCTCGCGGCCGTGCGCGAGCACGACCATGCTTTCCACCAGGTTGCGCAGTTCCCGCACGTTGCCCGGCCACGGATAGTGCACCAGAATCTCCATCGTCGCCGCGGAGATGCCGGGAAATGGACGATCGTGCTCCGCCGTGAAGTCTCGGATGAAGCGGCGGACGAGGATCGGGATGTCCTCCGGCCGCTCGCGAAGCGGAGGCAGGTAGATGCTGAGGACGTTGAGCCGGTAGTAGAGGTCCGAGCGGAAGCTTCCCTCCTCGACGTACTCGCGCAGCGGACGATTGGTTGCCGCGATCACCCGCACGTTCACCGAGATGGACTGCACACCACCTACCCTCGTGAACTCACGCTCCTCGAGCACACGCAGCAGCTTCACCTGCGTGGACTGCGGAATCTCGGAGATTTCGTCGAGAAACAGCGTCCCGCCATCCGCGAGCTCGAACCGTCCCAGCCGTCGCTCGGCCGCACCCGTGAAGGCGCCTTTCTCGTGGCCGAACAGCTCGCTCTCGAGCAGGCTTTCCGGCAGCGCACCCACGTTCACCGCAATGAAGGCCTTGTTGCGACGTGGGCCAAGCGCCGCGAGGGCGCGCGCAACGAGCTCCTTGCCGGTGCCGCTTTCGCCTTCCACGAGCACGGTGCTGCTCACCGGCGCCATCTGCTCCACCTTCACCATCACTTCGCGCAGTGGCTCACTCTCGCCAATGAGGCCTGTCGCCTCCTGCAGCGCACGCCGTTCCATGATGCGACGAACACCGATGGCGACGTCGTCCACGGCGATGGGTTTGGAAAACAGCTCCACGTAGCCCAGGCCGCGCAGCCGGTCGCGCTGCTGCATGTCGTCACCGTCCACGAGCCCGACGACGCCGGTGCCATTCCAGATCAGCTCACGAACGAGCGCCAGGTTTGCGCTGTCGGTGAGCTCCCCACTGAAGACGACGAGCTGCGGCTTCGCTCGGCGGAGCTCGGCGCGCATGTCGTCGAGCGGACTCACGAGAGTCGTCTCCACGCCGTCAGCCTCGAGACGTGCGTTGAGCCGCACCGCGGGCTCGACGTCATGCAGCGTGATGAGGATACTCATGAGTGGTCCGTCTGCTCACCGCGCAGGATCTTCACTGCGTGATCGAGGATCGGGTCGAGCGCGGCAAGCGACTCCTTCACGCCGTTCGTGCTGCCCGGCAGGTTCACGATAAGCGTGCGCGCGCGAATGCCCGCGACACCACGGCCAAGTGCGGCGCGGGGATAGCCCTGCCCGGTGATCCATCGGATCCGCTCCGCGATCCCGGGCGCGTTGCGCTCGATCACCGTGAGCGTGGCTTCGGGCGTCACGTCGCGCGGGGAGAAACCGGTGCCGCCCGTTGTGATCACGACGTCCGCCGTGTCGTCGTCACACCAGGCCATCAGCTGCCGCACGATCGGCACCGCATCATCGGGAACGATCGCGCGTGAGACGAGACGGTCGCCGGCCCACGCGGCCGCGGCGGCGCCACTCGTGTCGGCGCGCTCGCCCCGCGAACCGGCATCGGAGATCGTGAGGATCGCTATGCGCACGGAGCTCTGACGCGCGGCCTACAGGTGCGACGCGTGCTTGTAGAACGGCGGCTTCGTCACGATCGCCGGAAGGCGCTTGCCCCGGATCTCCACCTCGAAGGACGTGCCCTCCTTCGCGCCCTCGGTCGGCAGGTACGCGGTCCCGATGGCGACGCCGAGCGTGGGACTCATGGTTCCACTGCAAACCACGCCGCTCTCGCGTCCATTGTAGAAAACCGGATAGCCGTGCCGCGGAAAGTTGCGGTCCTGCATGGTGAAGCCGACGAGCTTCTTCGTGACACCCGCTCCCTTCTGTGCGACGAGCGCGCCCTTGCCCACGAAGTCACCCTTCGGGAGCTTCACGAGCCACGCAAGGTTGGCCTCGAGCGGTGTCACAGTGTCGTCGATGTCGTTGCCGTACAGTGCCATGCCCATCTCGAGGCGAAGCGAATCACGCGAACCGAGGCCCGCCGGCGTGATCTGGCCCGTCGCCATGAGGGCTTTCCAGATCGGCACCGCGGCATCGTTCGCGATGTAGAGCTCGAAACCGTCTTCGCCGGTATAACCGGTGCGCGAGATGATGGCCTTCTGCCCCGCGACCTCGCCCTCGGTGAAGTGGTAGTACCCGATGGTCGAAAGGTCGGTGGCGGTGAGTGTCTGGAGAATGGGCGCGGTCTTCGGCCCCTGCACCGCGAGCAGCGTCATCTCGTCGGTCGCGTCGTGGATGGTGACACCGAACTCCGCGGCGTGCCGAGCAATGTGGGCGTAGTCCTTTGGCGCGTTGCTCGCGTTCACCACCATCATCACCTTGTCGGCGAAGCGGTAGATGAGGCAGTCGTCCTCGATAGTGCCGCGGTCGTTGAGGATGGTGGAGTAATGCACCTGCCCCACTGCGAGCGCGGCCACGTTGTTCGTCGTCACATGATTGACGAAGTCGACGGCGCGCTCACCGTTCACCCAGAACTCGCCCATGTGCGAGACATCGAACACCCCGCACCCTTCACGGACTGCCTTGTGCTCGGCGGTAATCCCGCTCGGGTACTGCACCGGCATCTCGTAGCCGGCGAACGGGACGATCTTGGCGCCGAGTGCGACGTGGATGTCGTGCAGGGGCGTGCGCTTCAGGGGGCCAGCAGGCGGAGTCGACATCAGTTTCGATTGAGTGGATTGAGAGGCAAATATGCATCGTTGGCGTCTTCAGGTGCCAGTGTGGCAGGTCACGTCGGAATGTCCTTCGGTCGCTGTCGCGCTGTTTCCGACTTACGTTCCTACGGTGGCGTCCGTCACGCGCCCGTCGTCACGGGCTACTCGCGCGCCTACCTCCAAGCAGAAGGGAACACCGTCATGCGAATTCGCACCTTCGTCAGCCTTGTGGCAGCCTGCCTCAGCACGTCAGCCGCCGTCGGCGCGCAGCAGCCGGGCCCGAACGGCCTCAGTGTGCGGGAACGATCGTCGGGCTGGAAGCTCCTCTTCGACGGGTCCACGTTTGCCGGCTGGCGCGGCCTCGGCTACGATACCGTGCCGAGCGTGCACTGGAATATCGTGCAAGGAGCCATTCACAAGATTCCCGATGCCGGCGTCGCACGCCTTCCCGATGGGCAGCCGGCGGTTGGCGGCGACCTGATGACGACGTCGTCCTTTCGCGACTTCGAGCTGGAGTTCGAGTGGAAGGTGGCGCCGGGCGCGAATGGCGGAGTGAAGTACAACGTGTCCGAGGATCTCTCGATGAAGGTCGCGCCAAATCACGCGGCGCTCGGTTTCGAGTATCAGGTGCTCGACGACAACCTGAACGAGGACAACAAGGTCCCGACACATCGCGCTGCGGCGCTCTATGACCTCATCCCACCGAACGAGAACAAGCGCCTCATGCCGGTGGGCGAGTGGAACAGGTCGGTCATCATCCTGAAGGGCAATCACGGCGAGCACTGGCTCAACGGCGCGATCGTCGTTCGCTATGATCTCAAGACCGCCCGGATGGACTCGGTGGTGACCGCGAGCAAGTACAAATCCATCGCGGGCTTTGCGGACAAGCGAGAGGGACACATCGTCCTGCAGGATCACCTGGACGAAGTGTGGTACCGTAGCATCAAGATTCGCGAGATCAAGCCGTAACGCACCAACGGAGATCGATCGACGATGACCCGCGCACGTTTTCTTCTCCTACTCGCAGCACTCCTCGGCACGGCGCCCCTGTGCTCCGCGCAGCAGCTTGCCCGCAACGAGGTCGTGGCGTCCGATGGACACCGGCTCGTGCTCTGGTCCAGGATGCCATCGGCATTGCCGAAAGGTGAGATCGTCCTGTTGCATGGCCGCACCTGGAGTGCGCGGCCGAACTTTGACTTGCACGTGACGGGAAAGCACGTATCGCTGATTGATGCGCTCGTGGCGAAAGGCTACGCGGTATACGCGCTCGACCAGCGCGGCTATGGCGCTACACCGCGGGATACGTCCGGCTGGCTCACACCGGAGCGAGCGGCGGGCGATGCAGAATCCGTGGCCGACTGGGTGGCGGCACGTGCGCCGCGAGGCAGGCACCCCGCGCTTCTTGGCTACTCCCGTGGTTCCGCGACCGCGATGCTCGCAGCGCAGCAGCATCCCGAAAAGCTTTCGGTACTCATCATGTATGGGCCGTATCACAACGTCGAGCAACCGCCAGAGATTCCCGTGGAACCGAAGTCACCTCCCCGCGCCAGGACGACGGCCGAGGGAGCGGGGGAAGACTTCATCTCGCCGGACATGACACCGGCGGGAGTGAAGGATGCCTATGTGAAATCGGCGACGACGCTCGATCCGGTGCGCGTGGACTGGCGGCACGAGGAGCAGTTCAATGTGCTCGATCCGGCGAAGATCCATACTCCGACGCTCGTGATTCACGGCGAGAAGGATCCATACGCAGCGGCCGCCGGCATCCCCAACTTCTTCGCGAAGCTTGCGTCAGTCGACCGGGCCTGGGTGGTCCTCGCGGGGACGGATCATGTGGCTCATCTCGAGCGGCAAGGCGCCTTTGTGCAAGCGATCGTCGCCTTCATCGAGCGGGAAGGCGTGCGTCCCTAGCCGCTCACGGCGAGATCAGCAGTCCGACACATCTAACGCATCATTGCGCACCACGTCCAATTGGCCTGAAGCCGGTCGCGTAGGAGCAGGAGCGCACGTGATTGCCGTCACGCATTCCCGGCGCCTTCCTCGAACATGTTTCGTCGCCGGATCAACGTAAAGGTGGTCACGTTATCCGGCCTGTCCTCGAGCCGCTCGGCCAACACGACAAGCCCGTAGTACTTCGCGGCCCATGATGCGGCGATGGCAGCAACCGTCGGGTCGCGCCTTATCCCCACCATGCGCGCGGCGCCCGCCGTGTCGTGCGCCTCGACGGTGCGCATGTTCGGATGCGCCGCGAGATAGAGGTTGCACTGCTGCAGCGCAATCCCGTGGCTCAGCACCTCGGTAAGAGCCTCGACACGGGCTCCGGGAAGACCAAGTAGCGACAGATGAATGGGGAGCTTCATCTCGCCGACATGCTCGAGCGACGAGAATTGAGCGATCGCCGAGAGCGCATCGTGAACCGGGCCGGCAATGAGGTTCTTCACCGGTATGGCGGCATAGTCCGCGTGCCCATTCACCACGGCGCGCACGGTGGCGTCAAATGTCGGACAGGGAAAAAGCGTGATCTCGCCGGGCACGAGTTGCTCGGCGGCCGCCTCGCTGAAGGCGCCGGTTTCTCCCTGGAATGCCACGATGGGGCGCATCCGGCAACTTCGCCGGAGCGCCCTTCGCGCACAAGCGACCGCTAACGCGCTTCGCGCGCCGCCGGCGCGTGGAGCTCGCGCTCGTTCAGCGTCCGCTGCTCTCCCACCTTCGGCGGGGATCCCGTTACCATCGCCTTGGCGACCTCGAACAGCACGACGGGCCGCGACTTGGTAGTGACGAGGTATTCCACCGACCACGCCTCCACCAGGACGAGCGCAAGCCGGGGATCGTCCGGACCACCATTGCGGTCGCCGCCTTCGTCGCCGAACCACGCCTTCCAGTCGGGCTTGTAGAGCTCGTGGATCATGTGGCTGTCCTGCGTGATCGTCGCTCGGCCGGCGACCGACACGTACTCGCGCGACTTCATGTTGTAGTAGGCAAGGTTGACGTGCGGATCCGACTTGAGCTCATCGAGCTTGTTCGAGGAGACATCAGTCACGAACCAGAGGTCCGTTCCGCTCACGCGTTCCTGCGTCGCCATGGGGCGCGATACCAGCTGGCCATCCGCGCGTCGCGTCGTGAACATGGCGATCTCGATGTCGCCGATGAGTTTATAGAGCTGCTCCAGTTTCTTGCCGGTGGAGCTCTCGCCGTCGCGATTCCTGTCTGTCGTGCTGTCGGCCATTGGTGATGTCCCGATTGAAGGTGAATTCGTAGCTCACCAAGGCAGGGACCGTGCCCGTTTGTCCTCCCTCGGCCGAGTGATGGGGTCGAGCTCGCTACCGCCTGAAACGCCGCCCGGATAC
>JBBQFW010000113.1:0-11285 GCA_038322445.1 Gemmatimonadales bacterium | reverse complement strand
GGCATTCCTGCCCGCCGGGTTGCCCCATTCGGCCATCTCGGGATCACCGCGTGTGTGCCACTCCCCCGAGCTTCTCGCAGCTTACCACGGCCTTCATCGCCTCTGTGTGCCCAGGCATCCCCCACATGCCTTCCTTCGCTTGACCACAATAGATGTTTTCAAGCAGAACTACGCGCGTTGCTATCGCAATCTACCCTTACCAATCCTCTAGCTCTCATTCGTGGCATGCCACGACGATCACACAAGGCTCGGTAAGAATTCCATTTCCCACGATTTGCCGCCGACCAAAAAGACCATACAAAAGGCCGACGACCCATCCTCTGTCCTTCACTTTTCAAACAGCGTCCGCGATTCTGAAAACTCTCGCGGTGAGCCTCTCATTGTAAACGAACGGGATGGCGCCTGCAACCCCTGACACCCTCTTTCGCTCCACCTGCCTCCGCTCAACGCTCCCACCAGATATCCGGGTTCAACGAAGGGTCGTAATTCTACCCATTTGACGCGCGAATCTCAACCCCTCTTCGCCGCGAATTCCACCCCACGCTTACGTTCCTCCATGCTCTCGGCAACCGTCTCCACAAAGGGTGCTCGACGGTGGACGAACGGACACCCGTGGATCTACCGCAGCGACGTACTCGACCGCCCCACAGGCGACGCCGGCATCGCCCGCGTATCCGACCAGCGCGGCAAACCGCTCGGCGTCGCCCTCTGGAGTCCCCGCTCCGAAATCTCGCTCCGCCTCCTCGACCAAGACCCCGACACCCTCATCGATGCGGCGTGGTGGCACCGCGCAATCGCGCGCGCCATCGCCAGACGCCGCGGCCTCGACGACAGCGCCAACGCCTACCGCCTCATCCACGGCGAGGGCGACCTCCTCCCCTCGCTCGTCGTCGATCGCTACGACCGATGGCTCGTCGTCCAGCTCATGAGCGCCGGCCTCGAGACCTTCCGCGCACCCATCGTTGAAGCACTGCGCACCCTGCTCGCGCCCGAAGGCATCCTCGCCCGCAACGACGTCCCGCTCCGCGCGAAGGAAGGACTCGGCACCGACGTCGAGCTGCTGCATGGCACCGTGCCGGACGAAATCGAGGTCCACGAAGGCCACGTCCGATATCTCGCGGCGCCCTGGCGCGGACAGAAGACCGGCGCGTTTCTCGACCAACGCGAAAATCGTGAGCTCGTCGGCCGCATCGCGCGCGGCCGCGCGCTCGATTGCTTCAGCTATCACGGTTCGTTCGCACTGCATCTCGCACAACGCGCAGATCACGTGACCGCGCTCGACGCGTCCGCGCACGCCCTCACACGCGCCGAAGAGAACTTCCGCCGCAATCACCTCGCGAACGGCACGTTCGTCGAGGCCAACGCGTTCGAATACCTGAAGGCGAAAGAGCGTGAGCGCGAGCAATTCGACACCATCGTCCTCGATCCGCCGGCCTTCGCGAAGACCCGCCCGGCGCTCGGGAGCGCACTCCGCGGGTACAAGGAAATCAATCTTCGCGCGATGCGGCTGCTCTCACCCGGTGGCCTGCTCTTTACCGCGAGCTGTTCCTTTCATCTCTCGAAAGCACTCTTCCTCGAGATGCTGGAAGCAGCGGCCGCCGACAGCGGGCGACACATGGTGCTGCGTGAGATCCGCGGGCAACCACTCGATCATCCCGAGCTGCTCACCGTCCCGGAAACCGGATACATCAAGGGCGCGCTGCTCGAGGCGATAGACTGATCACGCCTGACAGCTCGGGCAGAAGTACGTCGAGCGACCCGCCTGTACGACGCGCTCGATCGGCGTCTTGCAGCGCCTGCAGGAGATGCCTTCGCGGTCATAGACGTCGAGCTTCACCGTGCTGTCGTCCGTGTAGCGTGCGCCCGTCGCGCGCTTGAGCACAGCCGCGATAGCAATCCGCAACTTCTTCACCTGCGCGGCCGTGAGCCTCTTGCTCGGCGCACGGGGATCGATTTTCGCCCGCCAGAGCGACTCGGCCGCATAGATGTTTCCAAGTCCGGCGATGAGCTTCTGATCGAGAAGTGCCGGCTTGATGGGCCCTCGCCGCAACGCCAGCGCGGCGCCAAGATGCTCGGCCGTCCAGCCGCTGTCCGACGCATCAGGGCCGAGGCCAAGGTCGAGGGTAGCGCTCGCCGGATGCAGCTCGATAGTGCCGAGCGCGCGCGAGTCGACAAAGGCGATGCGTCCGCCGTCAGTGAATTCGATGAAGGCGCGCGTGAAGCGCGGAAGCTCGTCGTGAATGCCGCCGTACTCCCAATCACCGTTCATGCGGAAATGCACATGGAGCACGCGTCCATCGGCAAAATGAAGCAGTTGATGCTTTCCGCGACGCTCGACGCGTTCGACCACCGCACCGACGGCTGCGCGCGCGCGCGCGGATGAGAGCCGTCGCTTGAATGCGGGGTGCAGCACCGCAATGCGAGCAATCTTGCGTCCCCTCGCACGACGGCGAAGGACATCCATCGCGGCTTCCACTTCTGGTAGCTCGGGCATATCCGCGGATAATGTACCGCTGGAAAAGCGTACCCGGTACAGCGTACCTGGTACCATGACTGGCATGAGGGCCACGGGGAACAGTGGATGGGCTCACCTGCAAAGCCTGGTTCTCGGAGCGTTCGGCTACCGGGAATACTGTTCCCCCGTGGCCTCGGCCTAGTCATGGTACCAGCTTCGCAGGACTTGGTACGCTCTTCCAAGCGGGTATAAACAAGGTAATAAACATTTGATATAACTTTTTATCTGACAGCCACTTGCGCGAGGGGTTGAATGTTCTAGCTTAGACGCGTCTCCAGCCCTGGCTACAATGGCGCAGCGACCGTCGCGCTCGCTCAAGCACGAGTACGAACTTTTTCTCGAGCACGAGATCGAGAACTACAAGGAGTCTGTCCCGCGGAGCGTGCTCCTCTCTATTGCGGATGAGGCGGTGCGCGTGCTGGCCGCGCAGCAGCAGTTCGGGCTGACGGAATTCCTGCTGTGTGCCGAGGTGGATCGCATCATCTTCAAGCGGCTGCGTCTTCCCGCGGTTGCCGCATGGGGAAAGCGTCGCCTCCGCGAGCTTGCGGAGTTGCGGCGCCCGGAACACTGGGGTCTCAGTCACGACGACCTCGTTGTTCGTGCCGTGCAGCCGGCGGACAACTCGCATGTACTCGTGGCCGGCGCCGCGATGGAGACACCAGCGCTTTATCTCGCGGCGAATGGCTGCGAGGTGACGGCGCTTGCCGATGCGGCCGCAGTCCAACGCGTCATGGATGCCGCGTCTCAGGCCGGGCTTGGCGAGCGGGTGCATGCGAGTGCGCTCGCGCTCGATTCCTTCAAGCCTGACACGGCGCTCTCGGCGGTGATCTACTCCCAGGCAGCGTTCGCCGGCGTCAGCGCGGCCGAGCGCGCGCGGGTGATCCAGGTGCTTCAGAGCGCGACCGCAGACGGTGGCGTCCACCTCGTGCAGACGATTGTCGCCGGAAAGAAGAAGGCGGTTTCGATGGAGGAACTACGCAAGCGCTACCGTGGATGGGACGTCACCATCGATGCGGCATCGCCGGACAGCTTCATCGCGCGCAAGGGCATCGCATAGGCACGTGCAGGCACTCACCGTGTCGGCGAGAGCTGTTGCACAACGACACGGAAGTGCTTCGCCGCGACGTATCATTTGGACACGAATTGGTGTTCACTGTCGCCAGCGTTAACAACCTAACCCTTTTTCGATAAACAACTTGCGCGCCAGCGCGCCACTGGCATCGTTGCTGCGTTTGTGCAACGTGCCCTCGGCCGTTCCGGGGGCAACCATCTCATGGCGTGGGTACTATATGAAGCAGGAAACTCAAGTGTCGAACGACGAGCCTGTCGGCATCGTGATCTCACGTGGCTGGGAGCCGACGACGACGCCGAGGTTTTCCGCGTACATGTGGTCACACGGGCCTGAGGACGAGCTCGAGCAGGACGCAATCGCCGCCTGACGCTCGTCAGCGCTGCATCAGAAAAGGCGTCGCGGAACCCCGCGGCGCCTTTTCTGTTCGATGGGCTCGGTATGCAGATTGCCTTTCGCGGAGGCGTGCAGAATTCCAGCGGATGGGAGTCCGAGCGCTCCGAACTCCTCGCGAGGCAGATATCCGCGCTCGGCCTCACCGTAGCGGGGTCGCGGGTCGAGCGCCTTGTCACGCGACTCGACAATGAGCTGGGCGCACGGGGAATCGCCTTCCGGCCTCCCGTCTACCTGAGCGATGAGTGGGGCTGTCCCGATGGCTCACCGATCATCGGGGTGCCGTTCTACCTCGCGGATGCACGGCTCGAGCGCATCGAGGAGGAACACTCCGGATCCGTGGAGAGTGACGAGGAGGCGATGCGTTACCTGCGTCATGAAGCCGGCCATGCGATGAACTATGCGTTCCGAATTCACGACCGGCCGGATTTCGAATCCGTCTTTGGAGACTATGCGCGCCCGTATCGCGAGCACTACGCGACCAATCCAATGTCGCGCGATCATGTGCGACACATCCTCGGGTGGTACGCACAGAAGCATCCTGACGAGGACTTCGCGGAAACGTTCGCCGTATGGCTCACGCCTGACCTCGATTGGCGCACCGAGTACGCAGGCTGGCCAGCGTTGCGAAAGCTCGAGTGGCTCGATGCCCTGATGACGAGCATCGCCGATCAGGTAACGGCCACGCCGCCGGTGACCGACGAGGACATGCCTGTCGAGGCGATGCACTGGACGGTCGGTGAGCACTATTCCGTCGACGAGATGCTCGCGCTCGGCGATGGTAGACAATTCGATCGCGACCTGACGCGCATCTTCGCGCGCGCGCGCCGCACGGACGAGAGCGAGGGCGCCGCGGCGTATCTCGAACGGCACGAAACCGAGCTTGTGACGCGGATCGCCTATTGGGCGGGGATTTCGCCTGGCGTGGTGCGGTCGCTCCTGCGCGCATTGCGGGAACGCGTCACCGTCATGGATCTCCGATTGCTCGAGCGTGAGGCGACGACCCTCATCGAGCTCACGGCCTTCGGTACGGCGGTGCTCTTGCATTGGCGGTATGCGCGCATCGCGGATGCGCATCCTCTGTCCCACGAGACATGAACGTCGTCGTCCTTCACGGTGCCGATGCGGTCGAGCCGCCCGAAGATCATGTTCTCGCGCAGATCGAGGCCGCGCTTCGCGCCCTCGGCCACGCGCCACAACGCGTCAGTGTCGGCGACGACGTCGAGCAGCTCGTCCGCGCGCTGAAGGCGGCCGAGCCGGAACTCGTTTTCAACCTCGCGGAGTCGTTCGACGGCAAGAGCGCGCTCGAGTCGAACATCGCCGCGCTGCTGAACCTGATCGGTCTGCGCTATACCGGGTCGAGCACCGCAGCGCTGCTCATGGCAGGAGACAAGAGCCTCACGAAGAAGATCCTGAGCTTCCACAAGATCCTCACCCCGCAGTTCGCCACGGTGTATCGCGGTGCGCTGGATCATGTCGGCGACCTGTCCTTCCCGCTGATCGTCAAGCCGCCGCAGGAGGATGCGTCGCTCGGCATCACGTCGAAGAGTGTCGTGCGCGACATCCGCGAGCTGCTCGGGACGATGGACGCGCTGCAGCGGGAATTTCAGTCGCCGGTGCTCGTCGAGGAATTCATCGACGGGCGGGAATTCTACGTCGGACTGCTGGGCAACGTGAATCCGGTGGCGCTTCCGGTGATGGAGCTGGACTTCAGCGCCTTTCCTGCCGACCGGCCGAAGGTGGCGAGCTGGGAAGCGAAGTGGGGCGAAGGCGGTAGCGGCGGCGAGGGTGAGACGGGTGCGGAGTTCGCAGGCACGCGGTCGATCTTTCCGACGGACGTGTCGCCGGGGCTGCTAGCGCGGATGCAGGCAGTGGCGGTGGAGTCCTTCAATGCGCTGCGACTGCGCGATTACGCGCGCGTCGACTTGCGGGTCACGGCGGCGGAGGAGGTGTACGTGATCGAGGTCAATCCGAATTGTTACCTCGAGCAGTCGGGAGAGTTCAGCCGCGCGGCGGCGGAGAGTGGAATCGCGCACGACGCGCTGGTGGCGCGCATCGTCGAGCTGGCACAGGGGCGATACACGCGATGACGGGTACGAAAGAAGCCGGCGCCTGCGCGCCGGCTTCTTCGTTTGTAGAACGAGCAAGAACTACTTCTTGGACTTCTTCGCAGCCTTCTTGGCACCCTTCTTTGCTGCCTTCTTGGCGCCGCCCTTCTTTGCGGCTTTCTTGGCGCCAGTCTTCTTGGCAGCCTTCTTGGCGCCACCCTTCTTCGCAGCTTTCTTTGCGGCCATGGTAATCTCCAGTGATGGAGTGAATCGCCCGATCGAACCCCCGGTGGTTCGTACGAGCCAGTGGTTGGGTGCCGAAGCATCGTTTCCACCGCGGCACGATCTCATGGCGAGACCGTGACGTCGAGCGGCGCCTATGGGGCGCCGAAAAGTTCAAAGGTGTAGTGAGTGTTGCAGGCGTAGCGACGCAAGTTCTCTACCGCCATGACGTTCTGCGGCCGGTCCAGCGTGGCGCGGGGTGAAACTAACCCCCGAGAGTTCAGGTGCTGGGGATGCGCGCCATCGGCATCGACGACGAAACCGGCGGCGGTCAATGCCGCTTTGCGATGAGTAGGCATCGCGGCGCGCGAATCAGCGTTGTATTTCCGGCTGCGGGAAGAACCCACGCAATTCCTGAGTGCCTGTGCACGCCTGACGCGACATCGGACGACGAACGCGTCAGTAAGAATCAACTTGCGCGAATATAGGAACACGCGAAATCGCACGCAATAGTGAATCGCGCGTATCGTTGTACACGATCGTGAATCGTGAAGTGAATGCGCGGCCGATGTGCGTCCGATCACCATTCAAGTGACGTGTGGCTTCCATCGCCCCGGCTGTCAGGCGACTTTTCGCATTCACTCCCGTGCACGCGATCGTGGATCGTGCATGCATCAGGGTGAGCGCGCGGACGAATGTCCGCGCGCGGCGCGCAGGAAGCCGAAGCACCACCATTGTCGAGAGAGGCGTACGTGAGAGCGCTGGTGAAGGAGACCGCAGGTCCCGGGTTCGTGTTGCGCGACGTACCGCGCCCGACGATTCGCGATGACGAGGTGTTGATCAGCGTGCGCCGGGCGGGCGTGTGCGGCACCGACGTGCACATCTACGACTGGGATGCCTGGGCGCAGGGGCGGTGTCGCCCGCCATTCACCGTCGGCCACGAGTTCGCTGGCGACGTGGTGCAGGTGGGGCGACTGGTCGCCGATGTGCGCGAAGGCGATCGCGTCACGGCCGAGGGACACATCGTGTGCGGCCGGTGTCATCTGTGTCGTACGGGAAACGCGCACGTCTGCCCCAACACGCGCATCATCGGTGTCGATCGCGATGGGTGCTTCGCGGACTTCATCGCCATGCCGGCGTCGAACGTGTGGCACCTGGATGACAGTGTCTCGTACGAGATCGGCGGCATTCACGATCCGATGGGCAACGCCTTCCACACGGCGCTTGTGGGAACCGAGCTGCCCGGGAAGACGGTGCTGGTCACGGGATGCGGACCCATCGGCATTTTCGCGGTGGGGATCTGCAAGGCGGCCGGTGCTTCACGCATCATCGCGAGCGACGTAAACCAGACGCGCCTCGATCTTGCGCGCACGATGGGCGCGCACGACGCGGTGACGCCGCAGGACGCGGACGCCGCGGTCCGCGCCGCCACGAACGGATTGGGGGTGGACGTGGTGCTCGAGATGTCGGGCGTGCCGTCGGCCATTCACCAGGCGTTCGCGCTCGTGCGCGTCGGCGGGCGGGTCCAGATGCTGGGGATCCCCTCGAAGCCGTTCGACGTCGATCTCGCCACGGAGATCATCTTCAAGGGGATCACGGTGTACGGCGTCGTCGGTCGCAAGATGTATGACACGTGGATCCAGATGACGCAGTTCCTGCGATCGGGACAGTTCGATCCCACGCCGGTGATCACGCATCGATTCCCTCTCGAGGCGTTCGACGATGCGATCGCGGCGATCAAGGGTGGCTCGGCAGGCAAGGTCGTGTTCGAGATCGCGTGAGGGCGCGTGCGCGCACTCTCGGGCGGATAGGATGAGAGGACTGCGTCGCCGAATTCCGGCGACGGTCGCTCCGCTGTCTTTCGTCCTTTGCCCGTCCTATCGTCCTATCATCCTATCGTCCATCCTTCTCAAGCAATGACATTGAACACGGGATTCACGGCTGGCCTGCAGGCCAGGCTCGACGAGCTCAAGGAGCAGCGGGTCTACAAGCAGCTCAATTATCTCGACTCACCCCAGGCGGCGCGCGTCCAGATGGAAGGACGGGGCGAGGTGATCATCCTCTCCTCCAACAACTATCTCGGATTGAGCAACGAGCCGTCGGTCGTCGCGGCGGGCGTGGCTGGCTTGCATCGGTTTGGAGCCGGGACGGGTAGCGTGCGCTTCATCTGCGGGACGTTCACCGTGCATCGTGAGCTGGAGACCGCGCTCGCGCGTTTCGTCGGGACGGAAGCCTCCCTGTCGTACGTGTCCGCATGGAATGCCAACGAGGGACTCACGGCGACCGTCGTGGAAGAGGGCGACTTCGTCTGCTCCGATGCGCTGAATCACGCGTCGATCATCGACTCCATCCGGCTGGCGAAGTCGATCACGAAATGCCAGACGGCGGTCTACCGGCACGCCGACCTCGACGACCTGCGCGAGAAATTGCGCGGCGCGAAGGGTGCCCGGCGGCGCATGGTATGGAGCGACGGCATCTTCTCGATGGAGGGCTCCATTGCCCCGCTTCCGGACCTGCTGCAGATCTGTCGCGAGCACGACGCCATTCTGGTCATCGACGATTCGCACGCCACGGGTGTGCTGGGCGCCACTGGGCGCGGCACGGCGGAGCACTACGGTGTCGTCGGCGAGGTGGACGTCATCACGTCGACGCTCGGAAAGGCGCTCGGCGGGGCCGCGGGAGGTTTCGTGGCTGGATCAGCGGCGCTGTGCGACTACCTGACGCAGCGCTCACGTCCCCAGCTGTTCTCGAACGCGCTACCGCCCACGGTGGCCGCAAGCGCGCTCGCGTCCGTCGAGTTTATCGAACACCATCCTGACCGCGTGCAACGACTCCGCGACAACGCGCGCTACTTCCGTGAGCAGATCATCGAGGCGGGTTTCACGCCGCTGGCCGGTGAGACCCCCATCATTCCCATCATCGTCGGCGAAACGTCGACGGCGATCCAGATGAGCGAGATGCTGTTGCGCGAGGGGGTGTTCGTCACGGGCTTCGGATTTCCCGTCGTGCCGCAGGGGCAGGCACGTGTGCGCTGCCAGGTATCCGCGGCGCATACGCGCGATGACCTGGACACGGCGGTCCGCGCCATCGTGAAAGTGGGACGAATCCTGAAGATCGTCAGCTAGTTGACATCCTGAAACCGTGCTTCGAGATACGTTCGTCATTCCCGCACACGCGGGAATCCATGTTCACAGGGCGCAGATGGATTCCCGCTTTCGCGGGAATGACGAGTTTCAGGATGGCAACGAGCTAACGCGAATGGAGATGATGAGGCGCTTCCAGCTTTCCGTCCCTGGAGCGCCCATGCTCACGACCTGAGCGGCGTAACGCACCCCATGGAGCATGCGGCCCACCATCCACCGATTGACGTCGGGGGCGAGGTGCCCGACGACGTCACCGCCGGGCGCGTGCACCCACACGCTTGGATTGTCGACGCCCTCCGGATCGGGCACCAGGAGCAGCGTGTCGCCCACACTCAAGCGCGCGAGAACCGCGGCACGAGCGGCGAAGACCGTACCGTACACCGGCGCCTCGAGGCGGTCGGAGTCTGGCAGAATGGATGACATGGGGATACGGTAGTGCGGTGCGCGTGCGGATGGCAAAGTACGGGCGACCGCGACGGATTGCGGCATGCGTCACATTCGGCACGCCGCCCTCGTGTTATTGATGTTCGTGACGGAGGGCACGCGCTCTTCGTCCGAGTACGAGCCTGTGGCCGCCGTCGGCCGGGGCTGCGCTCTTTCTTCTCGAGGTTCAGCTATGCGACTTCTTCGTGCTCTGACGGCAGCCACCGGCCTCGCCCTGGTGCTCTCGCAGCAGAGTTCGGCGCAAGATACGAGGCAGTTCAAGGATGCCTGGTTCTGGGGCCTGAAAACCGGTGGCACCTCCTACTCATCGGCGACGACCTCGAATGGTGGCGCTCCACTGATCGGAGCGGAGTGGTTGATCACTCGCACGAATGGTGGGCTCTACGTGAGCCTGGACCAGGCCTTCATCAAGACGACCGGCAGTTTCAGGGATCGCGACGCCGACAGCACCTACGTGCGCAGCGTTGGCCTCAACAACCTTCGGCGCTTCACGATTGCAGGCATGATCTTCCCGGCCCAGACGCGGAACCTGCATCCGTACGTTGGTGGCGGCTTCGTGTTGAACCAGGTGGGCGGCGTGGCCCTCACCGGGGCGCCGACCGCCATCTCGACGGATAGCATCTCCGCGAAGAAAACGGCGTTCTCGCCGATGTTCATCGGCGGCGTGCAGGCGCGCTTCAAGCCGATTTCGGTCTTCGTGCAGGGATCGGCGTCGCCGGCACAGCACACGTTCTTCTACTCGAACATCAGCACCAACCAGCTTGCCTTCGCCCTGGAATTCGGCATTCGCTACAACGTCGGCAGCTCCATCGATCGCGATCGCTAGGCGTCGCACCGTGTCAGCCCAGATACGCCGAGCGCGCGAAGCGCGTCGGCGTCGCTGATACGTAGGGGTCGTCCCTCACGAAGTACCGTAGCGGCCATTCGGCCGCCTGCGTGATGCCGATGCGGGGCGTGACCACGACCTCCGAATCCCGCACTGGCTCACCAGAACGCAGCACGATCGGGCGTCGCCGCAGCGACATCCCGTTCATGACGCCGGTGATCCCCATTGCCATGCACAGCTTGCCCGGTCCGTTCGTGAGGTCGCGTTCGCGACGCACGGCCGGCCGTCGGCGATGCATCAATGCCAACCCACCGATCGGGTGTGCCGCACGCACGAGGACCGCGGCGCCGTGCCCGCGCTCACGCGTGACGGCGTTGAAGCACCAGTACATCCCATAGATGAAGTAGACGTATGACATGCCAGGTGGGCCGAACAGGTGCTCGGTCCGCGGCGTGAGTCCCGCGACGGCGTGACATGCCGGATCGTCGGGTCCGGTATACGCCTCGGTTTCCACGATGCGCGCGCGCGTTACGCCCTCGTCGGTCGTGCACTCGATGACCGCGCCGAGTAGCTCGCGGGCCACGAGCTCGGTGGGTCGATCATAGAATGCCACCGGAAGCGCAGC
>JBBQFW010000112.1:0-11349 GCA_038322445.1 Gemmatimonadales bacterium | reverse complement strand
CCCATGGCCGACAAGCGCGTCGCCGTGCCGCTTCGCTCTGCGGCCGGTGCCACCGAGGCGGAGCGCCAGAAGATCGGCGATCTCTACGCCAGTTACATGGACACGGCGCGCGTCGAGCGGCGGGGCCTGAAGCCGTTGGCCAGCGAGCTCAGGACGATCGGCACGCTCAAGTCCGATGCGCAGCTCGCAGTGACGTTCGCGCATCTGGCCAAGGTCGGGGTCGGGAGCCCATTCGTCGTTGGCGTGGGGCAGGATCCGAAGGCGTCATCGGTGAACATCGTGCAGATCGGCCAATCGGGACTCGGTCTGCCCGACCGCGACTACTACCTTAAGAGCGACGCGAAGTCGGTCGCCATCCGGACGGCGTACGTCGCGTACCTCACGAAGATGTTCACGCTGGCCAGGCAGCCCGATCCGGCCGGCGCGGCGGAGCGCATCCTCGCGCTCGAGACGTCGCTCGCGGCAAAGCAGTGGGATCGCGTGCGCAGCCGCGACCGGAATGCGACCTACAACAAGATGTCCGTCGCGCAGCTCGCGGCCCTCACGCCGTCGTATGACTGGAAGGCGTACCTGAAGGCGTCGCGACTCGACAAGGTGACGGACGTCATCGTGCGCCAGCCGGACTACCTGGCGGCGGCCGACACCATCATGAAGGCGACGCCAGCGTCCACGTGGCGCGAGTACCTCACGGCGCGGCTGCTGGACGGCAATGCCGACGAGCTGCCTTCCGCCTTCGGTCAGGCGCGGTTCGACTTCCGGGGCAAGACGCTCACGGGCCAGCAGGAGCAGGCGCCGCGTTGGCGTCGCGCGGTGGCGGGCACCGAAGGCATCCTCAATGATGCCACGGGCAAGCTCTACGTCGAACGCTTCTTCCGTCCCGAAGCCAAGGCGCGCATGGACGCGCTCGTGAAGAACATCCTGAATGCGTATGCCGTCGGCATCGACAGCCTGGAGTGGATGAGCCCCGCCACGAAGGCATCGGCGAAGGAGAAGCTCGCGCACTTCACGGTGAAGATCGGCTACCCCGAGAAGCCGCGCGACTTCTCGAAGCTCGTCATCAAGCGCGACGACCTCCTCGGCAACCGGATGCGAGCACGGGCCTTCGAATACGACGAGAGCATCGCCCGGCTCGGCAAGCCGGTGGACCGCTCACGCTGGAGCATGACCGCGCAGACCGTGAACGCGTACTACAATCCCGCCAACAACGAGATCGTGTTCCCTGCAGCGATCCTGCAGCCGCCCTTCTTCAACGTGGAGGCGGATGATGCCGTGAACTACGGTGGCATTGGCGCCGTGATTGGCCACGAGATTGGCCACGGTTTCGACGACCAGGGCCGGAAGTCGGATGGCGCGGGCAACCTTCGTGATTGGTGGACGTCCAGCGACGCCACGGCTTTCGAAGGGCGCACCACGAAACTCGGCGCGCAGTATGACGCGATCAACCCGATCGACGAACTCCACGTGAACGGCAAGCTCACCATGGGTGAGAACATCGGGGACCTGAGCGGGCTCGCGCAGGCCTATCGTGCCTATCGCATCTCGCTCAATGGCAGGGAGCCGCCGGTGATCGACGGATTGACGGGCGACCAGCGCTTCTTCATGGGCTTTGCGCAGATCTGGCGCAGCAAGATGCGGGACGAGTCCCTTCGCCAGCAACTCGTGACGGATCCGCATTCGCCGGGGCCAACGCGTGCGTTCGTGCCGCTGGTGAACAATGACGTGTTCGCGAAAACGTTCAACCTGAAGCCGGGCGACAAGATGTACGTCGCGCCGGGTGATCGCGTGAAGATCTGGTAGTCGCCGTGTAGATCAGCTGGGCAGAAAGGATCTTACCACGGAGGTCATTGAGAACGCGGAGGAGAGGACGCTTGATGAGGAGCCGTTCTCTGTGACCTCCATGGTTGATTGCTTTGCAGTTGATTCGGCTCTCTCTCGTGCTATTCAGTCAGGAACAGCAGGAATGCGACGGAAACGGCCGCCGCGCCGGTCAGCATCGTTGGCAGCCAACCGCCGCGGATGAAGATCTGAGGTGCTGCCGACGACCCGATCGCCCCGCCGATGAACACGCAGGTCATGAAGATCGACGTGATGCGACCGCGCGCCTCGGGCGCAATCGCATAGATCACGCGCTGGCTGACCACCTGGTTGAACTGGGTCGCACCGTCAAGCACGATCGCACCAATGCCAAGCATGATCAGCATGCCGGCGGCACCAGACCAACCGGCGACGAGGAACGCGATGATGGCGGCAGCAAGCGCGCCGATCGTGCCGGCGCGGATGTAGCCACGATCCGCGATCCGTCCCGCGATGGGAGCCGCGAGTGCGCCCCCGGCGCCCGCGAGGGCGAACAACGCGATGCCCCGCTGGCCGAACCCGAAGCGCTCTGCGAGAAATAGCGGTGCCGCCGTCCAGAAGAGGTGGAACGTCGCGAACAGCGTGGCCTGGTAGGCGGCGCGGCGCCGGATCACCGGCTCGCGCACGATCAGGCGCACAGTCGACAGCAGGATCTGTCCGTAGTGCATTCCGGTTCGCGGCCGACGTTCCGGCAGCATGCGGAACAGCACCGCACCGAGCACGACCATCCCGACGGCCGACACCCAGAAGATCGCGCGCCAACCAAAGCTCGCGGCCAGGAAACTCGCGGCGGGCCGAGCGAGCATGATGCCGGTGACGAGGCCGCCCATGATGTTGCCGACGACACGCCCGCGATTCTCGTCCGTGGCCATGTGGGCGGCGAACGGAATGAGAATCTGCGCGCCGACACAGCAGAAGCCGGTGAGGTACGAGAATACCAGGAAGGTTGGCGCCGAATGGGCGGTGGCGACGCCGATGAGGCTGGCGACGACGCCCGAGAGCATCACCAACGCGAGTCGCCGGTTCTCCACGAGATCGGCGAGCGACACGATCAGGAGCAGGCCACTGCCGTAGCCGAGCTGCGTGAGGGTGACCGTGAGTCCGGCCAGGCGCGGCGCAAGCCCGATGGCTGGCGCGATGAGGCCGATGAGCGCCTGGGCGTAGTAGAGGTTCGCGACCATCGCACCACAGGCGATGGCGAAGACCGCGATAAGCGCGGAGCTCATGCCGAGTGTTTCGCTCGTGGGTTTCGTCACAGGTCCAACTATAGCGGATCAGCGTATTCGGGATCATCGTCCGCGCACGCGCGCGGTCCGATCGGAGCCTTGCTCACATGATCGATCCACACCTGGGCGCGCCATTGGCGCTGACGCAGTTCGGATACACCAGCGAGCTCGCGGCGTCATTCACGCGGGTCGCAGAACCCGGCAATACCCCTGCTCGCGTGCTTGTCGTCCATCGCAACCGAGTCGTGGTCGCGACGGTCGACGGCGAGCACACTGCGACCTTCGACTCCTCCCTCCGCGAGCGCGACCCACTCGACCGGCCCACGATTGGCGACTGGGTCGCCGTCCACACGGCGGCACCTGGCGCATACGGAATACGCGCACTCGTGCCCCGACGCACGGCGTTCATCCGGGGTGCGGCGAGTGCGAAGGTCGCTCCCCAGGTCGTCGCTCGGGCAGCTCGACGACGAACGGCTCACGAGCTGGCGCAAGTTGATGCGAGAGGCGGCGCGATCGCGCGTGCAGGGAGATGCCGTGGCCGCCAGCGCCGAGCGTGCGAAACTGCGGACGCAGATGCGTGCGGCACGGTTGCTCATCCAGTCGAAGCGTCACTGATCCCACGGAAGCCGCGCCGTGAGTCGTGCCTAATGCGAAGACCAGCGGACATCGGCATCGCACATCATCCGAGGATCACGCATGGGACAGAGACAGCATCAACCGCAGCGGCCAGCCGTCCCTCGGCGGGGACACCCTGCTCATGCGGCACGGGCAACTCTTCGTGAACGGTGCGATGGTATCGCGTCGCAACAGCGCGTTCCTGCTGGAGGACAGCATCGCCGACCAGCCGATGGCATTGCTCGATTGGCAGCATTCGCTGGAGGTGCGCGGCACGCGCTTCGGAATGCCGGTGGCGGCGCCGTCAACGCACGAGTGGGGCCCGCTCATCATGCCGAACGGCACGTACTTCATGATCGGCGACAACCGCGACAACTCGGTGGACAGCCCGTACTACGGACCTGTTGCCCGGGATCGCATTCGCGGGACGTCAATGTTCGTGTACTACTCGTACGACCCCGAAGACGGCATCGATTTCATTCGCGCGGTCACGGCCATTCGGTGGCAGCGCGTGGGGACGTGGATTCGTTAGGCGCCTAGCGCGGCCGAAGCTCCAGCAATTGCAGTTGCTGGATGCTCCACGGCGGCGCGGCGTCAGCGGTGGCAGTCTGGGTGATTCTCACGAACCGGGTCTTCACCGGCGTAAAGGCGATCACGCTGTTGGCACTCGTGGCCTGCACTTCCGCGACCGGGGCGCCCCACGTGGCACCGTCATTCGATACCTGCACGCGGAATGCGCGCGGCACGATCGGGAGCGGCGTGCCGGCGGGCGGCGCAGGCACCCCCTGCGCACGCCCCCAACCCGGTGCCCCGCCGAACTGAAAATGCAGCTCCGCCAATGTCACGGGCGCGGGCAGCTCGAACTGGAACCACATGCCCGGCTGTTGCGGCGTGACGCTCGACCAACCAGACGTCGTGAAGGCACGATACGCATTTTCGGCGTTCGTGCTCGCCGAGGCTTTCCATGTGGACTTCACGTACATGAGTGATGGCACGGTCGACGCGAGCTCCGGGTACGTCCACGTCGTGGCCTTGCCCGCGTAGCGCGCACGGATGGCCGCCACCTGTTCCGGCGACACGAACGATGCCTGGTTCGTCATCGTATTGCGGATGTACGACGCGATGCTCGCGATCCATTCGTCCGACTGCTGCGCCTGCGACACCATGATCTGTCCGGCGTAACTGCGGCCTGCCACTGGTCCCGACAGCCCATGGAGCAGCGTGCGGATGACGTAATCCGGATGTCCCACGACATGCTCCGAACCCGCGAGCGCTGGGGCCACCTGCTGTCCGTTGCCGAGCATCTTGCCGAGTCCCGTCTCGCCATGGCACTGCGAGCAGGTCTCGTTGAAGGTCGTGGCACCGCGCTCGATCATCGCACGTTGCGCGGGCGTGAGATTGCGCCCCGCGAGGCCACGCACGCCGAGCTCCGCCGGCGCATTGAGGATCTGTTGTCCAACGAGCTTCACGCCGCGCGCGGTTGTGGTGGCCACCGCGGCGCGCACCGTCGTGGCGGCGTCGGGAACGTGGAGCGTGTTCATGGTGAGTATCGCCTGGATGGCGACGTCCGGAGTGGCGTCCGCCGCCAACCGCCGGTACGCGGAGGCCAGCGACGTATCGCCGAGCTTGTAGAGCGATTCACTCGCACGCAGCGCCTGGATGCGCATGCGCGGCTGTGCATCGGCGAGCTGCAACGCAACGAACGGATGGTCGAGTGCACCGAGCCCTTCGAGGGTCCAGAGGGCGTGAAAGCGCGCGACGAGCATCGTGTCGCGCTGCGCCATCCGCTTGAGCGCGGGAACCACCGACCTGTCCTGCCTGAGCACGAGCAGCTGTTGCGCCATGTCGCGCCACCAGCCGTTCGGATTCTCGAGGTGTCGCACGAGCTGTGCAGGCCGCTCCGAGAGCATGTGCGGTCGCGGTGTCGCGCGCGCAGCGCCGTCGTGGGTCAGGCGCCAGACGCGCCCGAGGCCGACTGCCTTCTCGAGCTGGAACTGCTCGATCTTCGCGCGCAGGTACGAGCCCTTCGGCGTCCATTGGCTCTCCTGGATCACGCCGTGGTACATGTCCACGATGTACATCGAGCCATCGGGTGCGGACTTGATCTCCACCGGGCGGAAGAGCGGATCCGTTGTCCGGATGAACTCTGCCTTGTCCTTCTGGTAGACGTTGTGGAGCTGGGTGAGGCCCTCGGTGTCCACCGGATGCACGCGTCGCACGACACGGCCGACGACCTCGCCGTAGAAGTAGTCGCCGATAAGATCGTGTGGCAGGCTTCCACCACGATAGACGTTCGATCCGGAGCCGGCCGTCGCTCGGCTCAGTGAGCCATCGGGCATGCGGACGAATGGCATGCCACCCTGCATGTCCGCCGTTCCCATCGGCGCGCCCCAGATCTCGTCGAAGCCGGGCTCGTACTGGTCCGGGACGGTGAAGTTTCCGTAGGCGATCGGGAGCTGAAAGTACGATGGAATGCCTGAGGCGCCGCCCTGGAACCACGGCTTGCCGTCGTCGTCCTGCGATGCCCCCCACTGTGCGCCATTGAAGCCAGTGGGCTCGCGAACGACCCCGTTCGCCGTCTGGCGAATGCGGAACGCGTTGACGGTGCTGTACAGCCAGTTGTCCATCGCCCAGAAGAGCGAGGACTGGAGATGCTCGACGTTCGCGAGGCGGCCGAAGTTGCCGGTGAAGAGTTCGCGCTTGTCGGCGCGTCCGTCGCCGTTGGTGTCGGTGTACTTGTAGACGTCGTTGCTGTTCGACTCCATCGTGAGGATCGCGTTCGCGCCGTAGGGCGTGACGAATCGCGGGAATACGAGGCTGTCGACGAACACCGTGTGCGTGTCGTATACGCCGTCATGCTTGCTGTCGGTCCACCGCGAGATGCGGCTCACGGGCGCGAGCTGATTCTTCGCGTCGGCGTCGAGCATGTAGGAGCGCAGCTCGAGGACGAACATGCGTCCGTCGCCATCGAAGGCGATGGATGCGGGCTGCTGGATTGCCGGCTCCGTGAGGATCGGCGTCATGTGGTAGCCGGGCGGCAGGATGAACCTGGCCTGCTCATCGCTCGGCGAACCGGCGACCACCGGCGCCTTGGGCGAGAAATCGGCACCCGCGAATGGGTCGGCGGGAGGCGGCGCCGCATTGGCCCTGTTCGCAGGTGCTCGGCGCGGCGACATCGCGGCGGAATCCAGCGCGGCCGGAGCCAGTGGCGGTGCGGCGACAGCAACCGGCGGCGCAGGAACGGGCGGCGGCGCAGGAACGGGCGCCGGCGCGGAGCCAGTCCCCGATGGTGCACACCCAAGAGCTGCCAGCACGAGGAGAATGCAGGTCGCGTTGGCGCGTTCGTCCGGAGCTCGCATTGGAAAGGGGCTGCTGGAGGAAAGAAACAGCTCGGCAGCGGAGGCTGTGTGCCTCCGTTGCCGAGCGTCGGGTCAGGACAGTTGCTTCCTCAGGTTCGTCGCGCTCAATCGCATTGCGTCGAGCGAGCCCGTATCAGGCGCGGTGTCCTGCTCGATGAAGTAGTGCTCGAGCCCCGTTTCTGCGGCATGCTGGAAGATCGGGCGGTAGTCGATGTCGCCCACTCCAACGGGGACGATCTTCGCCGCGCGCTGCCGTTCATGCTGTGTGGTCATGCTGCTCAACGCTGCGAGTCCTGCCATGTCCTTCACGTGCCAGAGCGGGAAGCGATTCGGGTGCTTGGCAAAGAGAGCAAGGATGTCCTGCCCCGCCACGCGGGCCCAGCCGATGTCGAGCTCGAACACGACGGCCGACGGATCCGTGTTCGCGAACAGGAGTTCGTACGGCGTGGATCCATCGGCGAACGGCTCGAACTCGCCGGTGTGATTGTGAATGAGCACCTTGATGCCGTAGGCCCTGGCTGCCGTGCCAACGGCGTTCAGCATATCCGCCTGGCGCTTGACGGTGTCCATCGTCATGGGCGGCGGCGTGAAGCCGCGGCCACCACCCGGCGGTCCACCGGGCGCACCGCCCGGAGGCGGACCGCCCGGAGGCGGACCGCCCGGAGGCGGACCGCCCGCACCGGCACCCCGACCACCCGCACCTGCCGGGCGCGGGCCCGAAGCAGCCGCAAAGCGATGACCGATTTCCTGGTATCCGGCGAGCTGCCGCTCCAGGTCAGGGCCCTGCACCAGCGCCACATGCGTACTCGGCGCCGTCAGCCCGACGCGATCCATGATGGCACGGATCTCGTTCGGGGAAAAATTCGCGTAGGTGGTGGTCTCCACCTCGCGATATCCCGCCGCCCGCACCTGTGCGAGCGTGCCCTCGTAGTCCTTCACGAGCACATCGCGCACGGTGAAGAGCTCGAGCCCCATCCGGTCGCGCCACGTGGAGAGCGACGACGACGACATCGCGCCGCCTGACGCCACGGCGGCCGCCGTGCCCATGCAACCACTCAAGGCGTACGCACCGGCGATTCCGACCGCGCCCTTCATGAAGTCGCGGCGGCTTACTCCATTGCTATCGAACTGCGGTGCCATGGTCAGTTCATTGAATGAGGAATGACGTCCCTACTGTTTCGCCTGATACGCCTTCAACTGGTCGGCGTAGTTCGCCTCGAGCTTCATGATCGTGATGGCGCGCACGAGATTCGGCGCGCTGGCGGGATCGGTAAAGCCGTTGTTGATCGTGCTGCCCACCTTCACGAGCGGGGCGGCAAACATGGTGGCGAACATGTTGTTGCGGCCGCGGGTGAGGCGCTGCAGCTGCGTGAGCACCGAGAACGCGAGCACGCGCTGCTCCGGATCGCTGCTGTGCGCGAATTCGACGAACTGGTCGACCTGCCCGATGCGATTCCGCTCACCGACGTACTGGCGCCAGGCCTGCTCGATCGCAGGATCGGCGCCGGGGGCTGGGTTCACCTTTGCGTAGACCTCCATGGCCAGGCGCAACGCTGCGGGCGTGGTGAGCTTGGCGATCGCCTTGAGGGCTTCCGCGCGCGTGGCACCCGAGAGCGACGGATCCAGTGCCTCGCGGCGAAGCATCGGCAGCGCGTTGTCCGGCAACGACGTCTGGGCGCTCACGAGCGTCGCAACGGCTTCGTGCACCGTGCCGGTACGCCGCTCGAGTTGTTCGAGTACCGGCACGAAGGAATCGTCGAGCTGCTGGTGGCCGATCAATGACACGATGACGGTATCGCGTTGTGCGTCGTTGCCCGCATTGAGCGCAGCGAGCAGCGAACCCGATCCAGTCGGCAGGACACCATTCATCGCGAAGTCGCCGGCCAGCGCCGTGAAGTCGGCGCCCTTGGCCTGACGCAGTGCATCCGCGAGCACTGGACGAATACGCGGACTCTCCTCCCAGCCTTGTGGCGCGTAGTACGGTCCGACGGTCGTCGGATGGGTGGTCCACCAATCGCCGGTCCACGTCGCCTCGACGTTGTACAGTCGAGCGAGCGCCGCCAGCATCGGACGTCGCGCGGAGAAGCTCCTGGCGTTCGCGACACGCGTGATGAGTGCTTCCACGGTCTGCGGGCTGTGCATGCGCTCGAGCGCCTGCAGCGCGCTGGCCTGGACGGCCGGCGAGCCTGTGTCGAATGCGTGCAATGCGACGTCGCGTGCATCGAGTGTCACAAGCGCCTGTCGCGCGAGGTGCGCGATGGCGGGATCGCTATCGGCGAGCATTGGAATCAGTGAGGACGCGGAGCTTGTGGCGCCGAGTCGCACGAGGCTCGTGATGGCCTGCACGCGTACGTCAGGATCGGCGTCCTTGAGCGCGGCCACGAACGGCGCTGCGGTGAGCCCGGCCAACTGGTCGCGACGATCCGTCAGTGCGCGAATCGCTGCCGCACGCAGCACTGGCAACTTCTCCGCACGCCAGAGCGCCGCGTGCGAACGCACGCCATCAAGCTGAGCGAGGGCGAACAGTGCAGCTACTCGGGTCTCGGCAGAGCTCTTGTCGTCGAAGATGACGCGCTCGAGGCCGGTGGTGGTCGCGGTCGATGATCCCGTGCGGAGCAACTCCCGCTGCGCAGCGAGGCGGACGTCGTTCGACGCGTTGGACAGTGCGGCGATCAGGTCCGTGGCGCTGGCGCCGGCAATGCGCGGTGGTGTGGCTGCCGGCTTGGCGGTATTCGAGATGCGCACGATGTAGCCGACCGAGTCACCGATGTAGCGGAACTGTCCACCCGACAGGCTCGACACGTACATGTGCGAGCTGCCGTCCATGGCCATGTCCGTTGGGCGCGTGATGGTGAGGAAGGTTTCCTGCTTCGGCACGAACGAGGCGCCCTTCCGCACCATCGGGTGGCGATAGATGGAGTTCATCGTCCAGTCGCCCGAGTAGAACTGGTTGTTCATCTCGGCCGGCAATCCCGGATCCTGCACCCAGAGCCCGCCCGTGCCGGCGCCCGGGCCGTAGTCGAAGATCGAGGGCATGTGCTCCGACGCGAAGTTCCGGAACAGCGACGGATAGCCCATGTCGGCGCCCATGGGCAGGTAGTGCATGCGGGTGTCCCAACCGCCGCCGTCGTTCGTGTTGTCGCGCGCGAACACGTGCATGAACGGGTCGATACCGACGTCGTAGACGTTGCGCGTGCCGGTGGCGTACATCTCGAGACCGGTGCCGTCGGTGCGGACGCGAACGATGCCGCCGCCATGGTGGCCGAGCTGCATGCCATCGGTGCCGATGGCTTTCACGAAGCCGTAGTCGCCCACGGCGATGTAGATCCAGCCGTCGATACCGAGGGTGATGCCGTTGGTGCTGTGGTCGGCGCTGCGGAAGTCGAGGTTTGCGGCGCTGATGCCCTTGACCAGGTCGACGGAGCGATCGGCGATGCCGTCGCCGTTGTCGTCGAAGTAGGCCGTGAGATTCGGCGGATGCAGGACGTAGAGCACCTTGCCGTCCCAGATCATGCCGCGCGGGCTGTCGACGTCGGTGAATACGGTGTAGCGATCGGCGCGGCCGTCGTGATCGTCGTCCACGAGGCGGACGATGCGTCCACGTCCCTTCACGAAGTCCTGCGCGAGGTTCGGATCGGTGCCCACGAACACGACGCCGTCGATGGACGACGTCACACACACAGGGTATTCGGCGAAGGGCGGCTCGGCGAAGAGCGTCACCGCAAATCCGGCCGGTGCCTTCACCTCGGTCCGGACTTTCTCTTCATATGCCGGGTTCCGCGTGACGGCGCCGGACGGCGCAAGCTTCGCGGGCATCGCGGGTGTCTCGCCTGGGCGCGGTGACTGGGCGCTGACGGTCGGCGCGAGCGCACACGCCGCGATGAGCCAGAAGGAAGCCGGGTGGCGTTTCATCATGGGTGCGATTTCAGGGAGAACGAATGGACGGGATGCAGGGCTGGCGAATGCAGAAGGCCCGCTGAGTTACGGGTCTTTGTCCACATGCGTTGCAAACTCCTGACGGGCGTCGGAATGTCAAGCTGCCATGGCGCGTTGTTGGCTGTATCGCCTGTAGTTTGAGGGAGGTCATCGACCGTCAGTCCGGACCCGATCCCCTTTTGTGCCATGGGTACCGTCCGCACGATGGCGATGTTTACTTCACGGTTGAAGTCACGACACGGATCGCGGGCGCCGCGGAGGTGAACGAAATGGACGCGGATTTCCGGCGCCACATCCAGGGGCTGGGCTTCTACCGCGGCACCCTGACGCTCGCGGGATCGCACGTGACTGAGCACGCC
>JBBQFW010000111.1:0-11369 GCA_038322445.1 Gemmatimonadales bacterium | reverse complement strand
CGTGTACGCCGGTGCGCTCGAGATTGAATTCCGGGAGCGCGGCGTTCACTGTGTGCGCGAAATGCCGCTCGTCGTCTACTACAAGGGACGCGCGGTCGGATCATGCCGCGCAGACTTCTTCGTTGAGGGGCGTCTCGTTGTGGAGGTGAAGGCCACCAACAAGATCACCCCAAGCCGATCAAAGACAGTTGCTGCACTATCTCAGGGCAACGAACCAGGAACTCGGCCTCCTGCTGCACTTTGGGCAGAAGGCCGAGTTCCACCGCGTGGTCCACTCGCGCGAGGAGTGATTCGCCAAATGCGCGTAGATTCGCGATGCCAACGATCAACGCCCATTTCCAAACTTCAAACGACCCGCGACTTCCATCCCCCTCGTCGAAACAGAAGAGCACTCACGACGGCCAACAATGAGAACGCCAACGTCGCCGCGAGGAATACACCCTGCGGACCGAAGCCGAACGTATTCGCCAGGATCCACGCGAGCGGAATCTCGAACACCCAGAACACACCAAGGTTGATGTACGTAGGCGTCGTCGTGTCGCCAGCGCCATTGAACGATTGGGTGATCGTCATGCCGTACGCATAGAAGAGAAAGCCACAGGCCACCGTGCGCAACGCCGCGGAGCCATACGCCGCGACACCCTGATCCGGAGTGAATAGCCCGACCACCGGCCGTGCGAATATCACGAAGAGCAGTCCGACCGTACCGAGGAAGAACGCGCTGTATTTGCCTGCGGTCCAGACTGCACGCTCTGCACGCGCCGGGTTCTTCGCACCGAGCGCCTGACCGACCATCGTTGCCGCCGCGTTGGCCAGCCCGAACGACGGGAGCAGCGCGAAGATCACGATCCGCATGCCGATGGTGTAGCCCGCGAGCGCATCGCTACCGAACGCCGCGATGATGCGCACGAGCCCGATCCAGCTTGCCATGCCGATGAAGACCTGGAACGTCGCCGCCGACGAAAGGTTGACCACGCGCGCGATCAGTTCGGGATCGAACGCGAAGTGTGGGCGCCGAACCTGGATGCGCGATCCAGCGCGAGCGAGGCGGCTGAGCGCGAAGATCACGCCCGTGCTGCGGCCGATCGTCGTCGCGACCGCCGCGCCGACGATGCCCAGTTTCGGGAACGGACCCCACCCGAACACGAGCGTCGGCGCGAGGACGATGTTGATCGCGTTCGCGAGCCAGAGCACGCGCATCGCAATGGCCGCGTCGCCCGCGCTACGGAATACCGAGTTCACGAGATAGAGCATCACCACGCTCGCATTGCAGCCGAGCATGATGCGGGTGAACGCGACGTTGCGCAGCACGCCAGGGGACGCACCCATGATGCGGAGGAGCTGCGGCGCGAACAGCGCACCGAAGGCGCCGATCACCAACGACACGAGGAAGCCGAACAGGAGCACCTGTGCCGCGGTGTGTGCCGCGCCCTCCACATCCTTCTCGCCGATACGACGGGAGATCATCGCCCCCGCGCCGATGCTCAGGCCCATCGACAGCGCGTACAGGATGGTCATGAAGGACTCGGACAGCCCGACGGTCGCGACCGCATCGGCACCGAGGTGCGCGACGACGAACACGTCCACGACGGCGAAAATGCTCTCCATGCACATCTCGAGCACCATCGGGACGGCGAGGATGAAGATCGCCCGGCCGATGGGTCCTTCGGTGAAGTCCCGCCCGTGCGCGCCCGCGAGCGCCTCGCGAATCGCCGACCAGATCGAAGGCGTCGCGTGAACGGGTGGACTGTATGTCTCGGGTGACGTACTCATATCGACTCTCGAGTGGAGGAAACGGAATCGCCCCGCCTGCGGGGCAGCGCAGGCGGGGCGATTGGACTCGCTCAAGGAGACGACGGCGACCTTGTCGCTACATCGAGTCCACGCCTGCATGATCTACAACGCCATCCATGACCACCGCGAACGTGGCCGGACCGAGGTCCGTCGCGTTACCAGTGGTGTTCGGGGTGGCGGAGACTGCGTGGCGCATCGATGTGCTCCGAGCGAGTGACGTGGTGTTCCGGTGATTGTAGGAAGACCCGGAGAAATAGTCAACCCCGGATTCGGAACATGGATTCCCGCTCTCGCGGGAATCGATGGTCACTCAACACTCATTGAGCGAGCAGCGATTCAATCGCCCGCCCGATCTTCTCCGCCGACGGAAGCACTGCGTCGAGCAGAACCGGATGATACGGCATCGGCAGGTCCGGCACGGTGAGTCGCTCGACCGGCGCATCGAGATGCCAGAACGCTTCGCGCCCGACGATCGCGGCGATCTCCGCACCGAAACCGGCGGTGGACGTATCCTCGTGCACGACGAGACAGCGTCCGGTCCGACGCACCGAATCGAGGATCGCCTCGCGATCCCATGGCGCGATGGTTCGCAGGTCGAAGAGGTCGACCTCGCGCTCGAAGCGGCTTGCCGCCTCGACGCATCGATGCACCATTGCGCCCCACGTGACCACCGTGATCCCCGCGCCTTCGCGCAATCGATTCGCCTTGCCGAACGGAATCACGTAGTCGTCGCCAGGATAGCGCGCGCTCCCTTCGCTCGTCATGAGCAGCGACCGGTGCTCGAAGAAGATGGTGGGATTCGCGCTGCGCATCGCGGAGCGGAGCAGGCCAACAGCGTCAGCGGCATTCGACGGCATTGCGACCTGCCATCCGATCGCATGCGCCCACGTGACCTCGGACGACAGCGAGTGCCACGGGTCGCCGACATCCTTGCCGAAGCCGCCAGGCAACCGGACGACGATCGGCGCCGCGAACCGGTTGGCGGTACGCCACCGCAACGTGCCCGCATTGTTGAGCTGTTCGTGCGCCGGATCCGCGTACTTCCGAAACTGGATCTCCGCCACGGGCATGAGGCCATTCACCGCCATGCCGACGGCGCGACCGATGATGCCTTCCTCGGACAGGCTCGTGTCAAACACGCGATCCTCGCCGAATCGCTTCTGCAATCCCTCGGTCACGAGGTGCACGCCGCCCTTCCGGCCCACGTCCTCGCCGAACACCAGCACCTTCGGGTTCGCCTCGAGCTCCGCTGCCAGCGTGCGCCGCACCGCCTCGGCGAGTCGCATGACATCGCCATCGGTGGTCGCGTTTCCGCTGCCGCCGAGTGCCGCGCGCTCGTCGCGCGTCAGTCCGCCGAAGGTCGGTGAATCGCCATCGCCGAGTGGCTCCTCGTAGACGAAGCGCGCGATGGTGGTTGGATCAGGGACCGGCCGCGCGCGCGCCGCCTCCACGCCTGCGAGCACATCCGACGCGACCCTCGCCTCGAGCGCGTCCCACTCGTCCTCACTCATGAGGGCGGGAACGAGGTGCGAGCGAAGCCGGGGCAGTGGGTCCCGCGCGAGATCCGCGGCGATCTCTTCCTCGGTGCGATACCCCTTCTGGTTGTCGGGCCCCGAGTGGCTGCTGAGGCGGGGCACGGTGAGATGCACGAGCGCCGGTCCCGCACCGCTCCGCACGTGATCGACGCACTCGGCGATCAGTGCTGCCGCTGCTGCCGGGTTGCACCCGTCGCCATCGCGGATGAAAAGGTTGCCGAACGACGCGAGGTTCGTGGCGATGTTGCCGCCTGGCGTCTGCATGTCGCCCTTCACCGAAATGCCGAGCCCATTATCCTCGATGTAGAAGAGCATCGGGAGCTTGAGGGTCGTCGCCATGGTGAGCGCGGACCAGAAGCCGTTCGTCGCCACGCTGGCTTCACCGCCGAGGGCAATGCCGATGGCACCCGACCACTCGGGCTCTGCGAGCACGCTCGTGCGGTACACCGCCGATTGCGCCCAGCCGGCGGTTGGTGTGTACTGGGATCCAACGTCGCCGGACATGGGCAATACCGTTGCACCCTTCCACCCCGGCAGGTTACAGACGACGCCGATGTCGCGCCCATCGCTGAAGCCGCCAGCGCGGCCGAGTGGGCTGCCAAGCGCGTCGTCGATGGCGAGGCCAAGCGAAAGGAGCAGCGGCCGCGACCGGTAGTACGCGCCGACACCATCGTGCGGGTTGTCGAGCAGTGAACCGAGAATGCACTGACCAACGTCATGGCCGCGCGCGGAGAACTGGTAGAGTACGAGATGCTCGCGCGGCACCGCGTTGCGATTGCGGTTCGTCGTCTCCTCGAGGTCGTCGAGTGCGCGCGACACCAGCACGTGATACGCGATGCGCTTCCAGTCGAAGCGGGTGTCGACGGCGCCGTGCTGCGCCTTGCTGGTGTTCTTCAGCCTGGTGTGCGTCTTCGTCATCGGCACAAATCTGGGCACCGTGAGCGGTGAACGGCAGCGGGCGGGGGGTATATTATGGTCTGCGCTACGCTCGACAGGAATCTGTCGCGGCGAGCGGATGACGGATGGCGCCTCGGCGCTTTTCCGCTGATCCAACCACGGAGCGAGAGCCCGCACCGCGATCCGACCATGGAACCAATACTCTTCAGTGTGACCGACGGCGTGATGACCATCACGCTCAATCGGCCCGACGTGCTCAACAGCATGAATGCGGCGATGGCGAAGGCGCTCCTGGCGGCGTTCGCGCAGGCCGGCAGCGACGATGGCGTCCGTGCCGTGTTGCTCACCGGGGCCGGACGCGCATTCTGCGCGGGTCAGGATCTCGCCGAAGTCCTGCCGGCCGCCGGCGCCGCCATGCCCGATCTCGGCGAGGTGGTACGGCGCCAGTACAATCCCATCATCCGCGCGATTCGCACGCTCGAGAAGCCGGTGGTCTGCGCCGTGAATGGCGTCGCGGCGGGCGCTGGCGCGAACATGGCCTTTGCCTGCGATATCACGCTGGCGGCGGAAGACGCCACGTTCATCCAGTCATTCGCGAAGATCGGACTCATTCCGGACAGCGGCGGGACCTACCTGCTGCCGCGCCTCATCGGACTCCAGCGCGCTGCCGCACTCACCATGCTCGCGGAGAAGCTGGAGGCGACCACGGCCAAGGAGTGGGGGCTCATCTTCGACGTCGTGCCGGGTGCCGCCCTCGTCGATGTCGCGGTGGGTTACGCGAAGCGCCTTGCCGGGATGCCGACGCGCGGCATCGGCCTGGCCAAGCGCGGGTTCAACGCGGGCCTGAGCAATGACCTCGAGGCGCAGCTCACCCTCGAGGAGTCGCTTCAGCGCGAGGCCGGTGCGACGGAGGACTATGCCGAAGGTGTGCGCGCCTTTGTCGAGAAGCGAAAGCCTGTGTTCAACGGTCGCTGATGACGTCATCGTCTGATCTCGTCGTCGGCGTCGTTGGTGCTGGCGCCATGGGAAGCGGCATCGCGCAGGTCGCCGCGACAGCGGGACATCGCGTCATCCTCGGCGACATGAACGCGAGTGCCGTTGGAAAGGCCCGGGCGGCCATCGGGAAGTCGCTCGCACGTGAGGTGGAGAAGGGGCGGATGGATGCGCCGGCCGCACGTGCGCTGCTGTCGCGCATTCACGATGCCGGCGAGCTGTCGCAGCACTATACGGCGTTCGCGGACTGCGGGATCGTGATCGAGGCCATTCTCGAGGATCTGGACACGAAGCGCGCGCTCTTTCGTGCGCTGGAATCGGTCGTGCGCGACGACTGCATGCTCGCAACGAATACGTCGTCGCTGAGCGTCACCGCCATTGCCGGTGGATGCGCTCGTGCAGAGCGTGTCATCGGCATCCACTTCTTCAATCCTGCGGCGGTGATGCCGCTCGTGGAGATCGTGCCGGGACTCGCCACGGGAGGTGACGTCCTCAAGCGATCAGTCGGGATGGTGAAGCGTTGGAAGAAGACGACAGTCGTCGCATCCGACACACCGGGGTTCATCGTCAACCGGATCGCGCGTCCGTTCTATTCGGAGTCGCTGCGCCAGGTCGAGGAAGGCATCGCGGACGTCACCACGATCGACTGGGCCATGCGGGAACTCGGCGGATTCCGCATGGGGCCGTTCGAGCTCATGGATTTCATCGGCAACGACGTGAATTACGCGGTCACGAGCAGCGTCTTCGACGCCTTCTACCAGGACTCGCGCTACCGGCCCTCAACGACGCAGCGGCGTCTCGTTGACGCTGGGTGGTATGGACGGAAGAGTGGTCGCGGCTACTACGACTATCGTGAGGGTGCCGAGCGTACGGAGCCAACGCGCGACGAAACCATCGGCCGCGCCATTCTCGACCGCACGCTGGCCATGCTCATCAACTCCGCGGTTGACGCAGTGCACATGGGCGTCGCGTCCGCGAGTGACATCGAGTTGGCGATGACCAAGGGCGTCAATTATCCGAAGGGCCTTCTCGCGTGGGTCGACGAGATTGGCCCTCCGACCATACTCGCTCGTCTCGAACAGCTTCAGCAGGACTACGGTGAAGAGCGGTATCGCCCGAGCCCGCTGCTCCGACGCCGAGCGCGCGATGGCGCAAGGTTGGCGTCATGACCGACGACGTGCAGCCCTCAGCGGCCCACTCTCGCGCCATGATCGACCACATGCTCGCGCAGGATGCCTTGAGCGTCGCCCTCTTTCGCGGCACGGTCTACCGCACCCAACGCATGCACGACCTGACTTCACGCGAATCGAAATGACAGACGCATACATCCTCGACGGTGTCCGAACCGCCGTCGGAACCATTGGTGGCCAGCTCAGCGAGGTCCGCGCCGACGACATGGCGGCGCACGTCATCGCCCGACTGGTGGCACGACATCCCACGCTCGATCCCGCGCGCATCACCGATGTCCTTCTCGGATGCGCCAACCAGGCGGGCGAGGACAATCGCAACGTCGCGCGCATGGCTGTGCTACTTGCCGGTCTTCCCGTGTCGGTGCCCGGCGAAACCGTGAACCGGCTCTGCGCGTCCGGCATGAGCGCGGTCGCCCACGCCGCTCGCGCTGTGAAGCTGGGCGAAGGGGACCTGTACATTGCCGGTGGCGTCGAGAACATGACGCGTGCGCCCTACGTGATGAGCAAGTCGAGCAAGCCGTTCGGCCGCGACGTCCAACTCTTCGACACGAGCCTCGGCTGGCGCTTCATCAATCCCTCACTGCGCGACCGCTATGGCACCGACGCCATGGGGCAGACCGCGGAGAACGTGGCGGAGCAGTACGGGGTCAGTCGTGAGGACCAGGATGCGTTTGCGGTACGGTCGCAGCAGAAGGCGTTCGCCGCTCGTGCCGCTGGCCGATTCGCCGTGGAAATCGTGCCGCTGGAGATTCCGCAGAAGAAGGGCGCTCCGAAGGTCGTCGACACCGATGAATTCATTCGCGGTGATACCACCCTCGAGATCCTTCAGAAACTGAAACCCGCTTTCCGCACCGATGGCAAGGGCAGCGTAACGGCCGGCAATTCGTCGGGACTGAACGACGGCGCCGCAGCGCTGCTGATCGGTTCGGAACAGGGTGCGCGGGAAATTGGCGCGACGCCGATCGCACGGATCATCTCCAGTGCGGTCGCCGGCGTGGAGCCGCGATGCATGGGGATCGGTCCTGTTCCCGCCACGAGACGCGCGCTCCAGCTCGCGGGCATTTCGCTGGCCGACGTCGACATCATCGAGCTGAACGAGGCGTTCGCGGCGCAGGCCGTCGCCTCACTGCGTGAGCTCGGCATGACGGACGACGATCACCGCGTGAACCCCAACGGCGGCGCCATCGCGCTGGGCCATCCCCTCGGCATGAGTGGCGCGCGGTTGCTGCTTACGGCCGCGCGGGAGCTCGAGCGGACGGGCAAGCGCTACGCGCTCGCGACCATGTGCGTCGGCGTCGGCCAGGGCATGGCGACCGTCATCGAGCGCGTGTGAGTCGCGGCTGATGTCCAACGTCTTTGCGTTCGACGGCTTCGTGCCCGTGATCGATGCCACGGCGTTCATCCACCCGAATGCGACGGTTACCGGCAACGTCGTGATCGGGCGGGACGTCTACGTGGGTCCCGGCGCCGCCATACGCGGCGACTGGGGCGGCATCGTGATCGAGGACGGATGTAACGTGCAGGAGAACTGCACCATCCACATGTTCCCCGGCGTCACCGTGGTGCTGGAGCGCGGTGCGCACATTGGGCACGGAGCCATCGTGCACGGAGCCCGCGTCGGTGCGAATGCGTTGATCGGCATGAACGCGGTGCTCATGGACAACGCGGTCGTCGGCGCGGGATGCATTGTGGGGGCGCTGTGCTTCGTGCCCGCCGAGATGCAGATTCCGCCGCGCAAGGTAGTGGTCGGGAACCCGGCGAAGATCGTCAAGGACGTGAGCGACGAAATGCTCGGCTGGAAGACCGAAGGCACCGCGCTGTATCAGGCGCTT
Organism: Gemmatimonadales bacterium; assembly: GCA_038322445.1. Classification (GTDB taxonomy): domain Bacteria; phylum Gemmatimonadota; class Gemmatimonadetes; order Gemmatimonadales; family Gemmatimonadaceae; genus AG11. The sequence continues at coordinate 3,128 of JBBQFW010000111.1, read as the reverse complement.
CCTTCGCGCCTGCATGCGACGCTCGAGGCGTGCGAGCCCTTGCGCGAAATGCCTGCCGATCGCGCGCAGCAGCAGATGAGCTATCGAACCTGGCGGGAGACCAAATCGTGACGCGTCTACAGAACTATGCACTCGGCGAATGGGTGAACGGCGGTGGCACGGGAGCCACGCTGTACAACGCCGTCACGGGCGCGGAAGTCGCCGTCGCCTCGAGTGAAGGGCTCGACTTCAAGGCGATGCTCGCGTATGGCCGCACCGTGGGTGGGCCACCGCTGCGCGCGCTGACCTTTCACCAGCGCGCCCGCATCCTGAAGGCGCTCGCCCAGTACCTCACGGCGCGGAAGGAGGAGTTCTACCGTGTTTCCGCGTGGACGGGTGCCACCCGTGGGGACTCGTGGATCGACATCGACGGTGGATTCGGCACGCTGTTCGCCTACGCGAGCCGCGGCCGCCGCGAATTCCCCGATGAGACCTACTACGTCGACGGCGGCCCCGAGGCGCTGAGCAAGGGTGGCACGTTCATCGGTCGTCACATCTGCGTGCCGATGGAAGGCGTCGCCGTGCAGATCAACGCCTTCAATTTTCCCGTATGGGGGATGCTGGAGAAGTTCGCCACGTCCTTTCTCGCCGGTGTGCCGAGTATCGTGAAGCCCGCCACGGTGACGAGCTTCCTCACCGAGGCGGTTGCGAAGGCGATGGTCGAATCGGGGTTGCTGCCAGCGGGCACGTTCCAGCTCATCTGCGGGAGTGCAGGCGACCTGCTCGATCACCTCGACTGCCAGGACTCCGTGGCCTTCACGGGATCGGCGTCGACGGGCCTGATGCTCAAGTCGTCGAAGGCCGTGCTGCAGAACAGCGTCCGCTTCAATCAGGAAGCCGACTCGCTGAACTACTCCATGCTCGGCGCCGATGCGCTGCCGGGCACCGAGGAGTTCGATCTCTTCATCAAGGAAGTCGCGAAGGAGATGACCGTGAAGGCAGGGCAGAAATGTACCGCCATCCGCCGCACGTTCGTGCACGAGAGCGTGGTCGATGCCGTCACCGCGGCGCTGAAGAAGCGACTTGCGAGCGTGAAGGTGGGCGATCCGTCCCTCGATGGCGTAAGAATGGGTCCACTGGCCGGAAAGGGCCAGGTGAAGGAAGTGGAGAAGAGCGTCGAGCGGCTGCGCGAGGCGACCGAGCTGGTGTTCGGCGGCCCCGGCACGCTCGATGTCGTTGGTGCTGATCCGGACAAGGGCGCGTTCTACCCCACGATGCTCCTGTACAACGGTCGCCCATTCGAGCGCAGTGCGCCGCATGACGTCGAGGCCTTCGGGCCGGTCAACACCATCATGCCGTATGCCTCGGTCGACGAAGCCATCGCCCTCGCGAAGCTCGGCAAGGGAAGTCTCGTCGGCTCGCTCTTCACCGCGGACGACCGCATCGCGCGACAGGTGGCACTCGGCACCGCCGCCTATCACGGTCGCCTCATGCTCGTGAATCGCCACTCGGCGAAGGAATCGACCGGCCATGGTTCGCCGATGCCGCAACTCGTGCACGGTGGCCCGGGGCGCGCGGGTGGTGGAGAGGAGATGGGTGGCGTGCGCGGCGTGCTGCACTACATGCAGCGCACGGCCATCCAGGGTTCGCCGCAGACCGTCGCCGCAGTGACGCATGAGTGGAGCAGGGGTGCGACGGAGCTGAAGGACCGCGTGCATCCCTTCCGGAAATATTTCGAGGAGCTCGAAATCGGCGAGACACTGCTGACGCATCGGCGAACGATCACCGAGAGCGACGTCGTCAACTTCGCGGGCATCTCCGGCGATTTCTTCTACGCACACATGGATGACATTGCCGCGAAGGAGTCGCTCTTCGAGCGCCGCGTCGCGCACGGCTACTTCGTCCTCTCGGCGGCGGCGGGCCTGTTCGTTGATCCCGCTCCCGGTCCGGTGCTGGCGAACTATGGGCTCGAAGGGCTGCGGTTCGTGAAGCCGGTGTATATTGGCGACACCATCCGCGCGCGACTCACGTGCAAGCAGAAGACGGTGAAGGAGGATCGGGAGGGGCAGATTCCGCAGGGCGTGGTGCACTGGGATGTCGAGGTCACGAACCAAGATGCCGAGCCGGTTGCGGTCTACACGATTCTCACGCTCGTGCGGCAGCAACGTGGGGCAGATGTGGAGGCGTCCGCGGCAACCGTGGCGAACGCCATCGAGGCCGAGGCGCCTGATGCGCTGCGGAAGCCGGAGATGATGGAGAAGACGCAGCCCGGTTCGGCGCCTGCTCGTGTATCCTGACAACGGACCCCTGATGCTACACCGCACCGTGCACCGGTTGGCCATGGCGATGATGGCGCTCGCTGCTGCCGCGTGCGGCGCAGATTCGGGCAGTGCGCCGCCATCGGGTCCCGCGCCGGTGGCGGGTGCGCCGAGCTTCGCGCAGATCCAGTCGACGATCCTTGCGCCGAGCTGCGCGACGGCCGGTTGTCACATGGGCGCTGCGCCCGCCGGTGGGTTGGCGCTCACGACAGACGTCGCCTATGCGAACCTCGTCGGCATAAAGCCGGCGAACGCCACGGCGACTGCCGATGGGCTGTTGCGAGTGATGGCCGGCAAGCCCGATTCGAGCCTGCTGTACCACAAGCTCGTGTTCCCGGCCGGTCATCATGCGCACGACTATGGCAACCCGATGCCGACGGGCACGAATGGCGTGAGCGTCGGTCAACTCGAATTTGTCCGGCAGTGGATCGCCTCAGGTGCACCAAAGACGGATGTAGTGGCGAGCATGTCCCTGCTGCTGGACCGGACGCCGCAGACGTCGCAGCCGTTCGCGCCGCTCGCGCTCCCCGCGAACGGGTACCAGCTCAAGGTCGATCGCTTCGACGTGGCGCCGAACTTCGAGCGCGAGCTCTTCACCTACCGCAAGGTGGGCAATACCTCGGACATCTACGTCGCTCGCATCGAGACATCGATGCGGCCGTTCAGTCACCACTTCGTGCTGTACGGGTTCGATGCGAAGACGCCCGCGGGTGTCATTCCTGCGCCCGATGCGGTGCGCGACATCCGCCGGGCGGATGGGTCGATGGACCTGGGGACCATGATCGCGATGGGCTATCACATCTTTCTCGGCGGTTCGATGCAGCCGAGGAA
>JBBQFW010000110.1:0-11713 GCA_038322445.1 Gemmatimonadales bacterium | reverse complement strand
CAATCCGCTGACGGCGATGTGGCTGCGCGATGCGGCGGAGCGCGAGAAGCTGCCGACGATTCATCAGTTGAATACGGACCCGCGCTTCTTCCCGTACCGCTACGGCCAGGCGTTGTGGGCCTACGTGGGTGGACGCTGGGGGGATCGTGCGGTGGTGGACGTGTACCGGACCTCGCTGCGCATCGGCTTCGAGGAAGGCATTCGTCGCGTGCTGGGAGTTTCCACGGATTCGCTGTCGAAGGACTGGATTGCCGCCACGCGCCGCGCCTACCTCCCGGTGCTCGAGGGCCGTACGCGGCCGAACCAGGCGGGCGATCCCATTCTCCAGATCAATCGCAAGAGCGGCGAGATGAACCTCGCGCCGCAGGTGAGCCCGGATGGAAAGCTCGTTGCGTTCTTCGCGCGTCGCGGACTATTCGAGATCGAGCTGTTCGTCGCCGACGCGCAGACCGGTCGCGTCATCAAGAAGCTCGCTGGCCCCACGAGCAACTCGCACTTCGACGCGATCACGTTCATCTCGTCGTCGGGCGCGTGGTCGCCCGACAACGCGAAGTTCGCGTTCATCGCACAGGCGGAAGGCAATCACGAGATCGCGATTCTCGATATCAACTCCGGTAACATCGAGCGCCGCATCCGCGTGCCTGAGGTCGGGGCCATCTCGAACATCGCGTGGTCGCCCAACGGGCAGACGATTGCCTTCTCGGGACAGAAGGGCGGCATTGCCGACCTGTTCCTCATCGACGTGGCGTCGAGCAGCGTGCGCCAGCTGACGAACGACCGTTACGGAGACATCCAGCCGACGTGGTCGCCGGACGGCAAGACGATTGCCTTTTCGAGCGACCGCGGCCCGTCCACGAACTTCGAGACCCTGACGTTCTCGGATCTCCAGCTCGCGACGATCGATGTGGCGACGAGCCGGATCACCGTGTATTCACCGTTCGCGCACGGCAAGCATCTCAACCCGCAGTATTCGCCAGACGGCCGGAGCCTGTTCTTCATCAGCGACCAGGATGGCTTCTGCGACATCTACCGCCTGGAGCTCGCTTCTGGCGCCGTCTCACGCATCACGCGCCTGTCGACGGGCGTGAGCGGCATTACGGCGACGTCGCCTGCCCTTTCGGTCGCTCCGTCTTCTGGCCGGATGCTGTTCTCCGTGTTCGAGGATCAGGGCTATGCGGTGTACGCACTCGACGCCTCACGGACCGTGGGCGAGCCCGTCACGGCGACGACGGTGATGGCGGCGGCCGGCGTGCTGCCGCCGGGCGACACACCGGGGCGCGCCACGGTCACGAACTACCTGAAGGATCCGGTCACCGGCCTCGCGTCGGGTACGGACTTCACGGTTGTTCCCTATCGCTCCAGCTTCTCGCTCGATGCGGTAGGTCAGCCGGCGCTCGGCGTGAGTGCGGGCGGTCCCTTCGGTACGGGCGTGAGCGGTGGCGTGTCATTCCTCTTTGGTGACCAGCTCAGCGACCGGCAGATCGGCGTCGTGGTGCAGGCGAACGGCACGGTGCAGGACATCGGCGGCCAACTCCAGTACGCGAACCTGAAGAACCGCTGGAACTGGGGCGCGTCGCTCGAGCATATCCCGTATCAGTACGGCTACTACGGCAACGTGCGGCAGGCGAACGGGCTCATCTCGCAGGACATCATCCTGCAGCGAATCTTCCTCGACCAGGCCGGTGTGAGCACGGCGTATCCCTTCTCTTCGACGAGACGCGTCGAGTTCGGCGCGAACGCGACGCGGGTGGGCTACAACACCCAGACCCTGTCGACCTTCTATGACAGCTTCGGCAATCCCGTGACACAGACCAGCACGGGAGGGGCTTCGCTGCCGACCGTGTACTACGGCTCGGGCAGCATGGCGTACGTCGGGGACAATTCCTATTCGGCGTTCACGAACCCCATCCAGGGTTCGCGGTACCGGTTCGAGATAGCGCCCACGGTGGGAACGCTTACCTATAATTCGCTGCTGGCCGACTACCGCACGTACTTCTTCGCGCGCCCGATCACCTTCGCGTTCCGCGGTCTGCACTACGGCCGCTATGGCCGCAGCAGTGAAGATTCCACGCGCATGTATCCGCTGTTCCTCGGCGAAGAGACGCTCATGCGCGGCTATAGCTATGGGTCCTTTACGCCGGCGGAATGCGGCTCAAACGACTGTGCCGCGTTCAGCCGGTTGTTCGGCAGCCGTATTGGCTTGTTGAGTGCGGAGATTCGCATCCCGGTGCTTGGCGTGCCGGAATACGGCTTGTTCAACTTTCCATATCTGCCGCTCACGCTCGCTCCGTTCATCGATGCTGGCGAGGCGTGGAACTCGTCGTCAAATCGCGCCTTCACGCTGAATGCGAACAACGCGAATTTCCAGACACCGGTAATCAGCGCGGGGGTGTCGGCGCGTGTGAATCTTCTGGGCTACGCGGTGATCGAAGCGTATTACGCGCATCCTTTCCAACGCCCGCTCAAGAACTGGGTCTTTGGCCTGCAACTCGCGCCGGGCTGGTAAGACCGGTTTTGGTGGGATGAGAGTTGAGCGGATACGAAATGGCCGCCGCGCTTCTTCAGCGCGGCGGCCGTTTTCACAACTTCACCATCAGCATACCGGTCCGCTCGGCGCCGTGAGCGCTGCTCGCTATTTCAGTCCGTAGAGCGTTCGATACACCGCGGCGTTCCGCGTCACCAACCGCACGTAGTCGCGCGTCTCCGTGAACGGAATCCACTCGGTGAACAACTCGGCATCATCGGATCCCGGGCGACGCACCCATCGCGATAGGCGGGAGGCGCCGGCGTTGTAGGCGGCGAGCGCGCGCTCGGGCGGAGTGTCGCGACGCAAGCTCGACGACAGGTGCGCTGTGCCTAGCTCCAGGTTCACCTCGGGCTCGAACAGCAGTGCAACGTTCCAGAGCGGATATCCGCGCGACGTCGCAATGGATGCACCGACGCTCGGCAGTAATTGCATGAGCCCGCGCGCCTGCGCCACCGACACCGCCCGTGGGTTCCAGCTCGATTCCTGTCGAATCAGCCCGGCAACGAGCGCCGGATCCAGGTTGTTGCGCGTTGCCTGTTCGACGAGCGCGTCCTGGTGCAGCATCGGGTATGCCGCACGATACAGAGGTCTTGTGCGCTGGCCGTGGTCGATTGCCACCATGGCCACGCGCAGTGCGCGTGACGGCTCGCCGACCCGCAGCAGTGCATCGGCGACCGACGCGGCGCTCGCCGGCGCCTGCTCGGCGCGCGCGGCGAGTGCGTCCATCTCAAACCGTGCCTCGACATCCATGCCGAGTCGCTGAAGCGTCGTTATGCGCGCCACGGCGCTGTCGATCGCCGGGACGTGCGACGCAGAATCGGACCCGGCTGGAATTGACCATGGTTGCACGCCCAGCCGGGATGCCGAGCGCATGGCGTAGTAGCCGAGTGGCGCGGCGGCGATGATCGACTGCCAGCGCGATGTGGCCTCCGTCTTCCGGCCCGCGGCCTCGAGTGCGCGGCCCGACCAATAGCGCGCCGCGTCGGCTTCGTCGCTCCGCGGATAGAGCGTCGCGAGGGAATCGAACGCCGCAGCGGCTACGGAGGGTGACGTCGAAAAGTCGATGAGCGCCGCCCGGAATCGGGCGAGAGGTGCCTGGCTCGCCTTCGGGTAGCGCGCCGTCAGCTCGTGGAGTGAACGAGCGGCGGCGCTGATATCGTTGTCGTCGACTTGAAGATCGGCGAGAAGGAGCAGCGCTGGCGCCGCGGCGTCAGCATTTGACGAGTATCTCTGCGCAACCGACTGGAGCGCCGCGCGGCCAGCCGCGCCAGCGCCCGTCTGGATCGAGAGGCGGGCGGTCTGATAGGCCGCCGCAGGTGCGAGGGCCGGATCAGTGCCGAGACTGCCGTAGATCCCGATCGCCTCCGCCGCCTTGCCGGAGCGCGAGAGCGCTCCTGCGTACGCCATTCGATCGGACGCGGCGAGTGCGCTCGCGGACGATGCGCGCGCGTATCCCGTCGCGGCGCGCAACGGCGCCGTGCCGGCGACCGCACGCGCGATGCTCAACTCCTGCGCGGGGGTGAGGGCACCGAGCTTGTCGAGCACGTCGATCGTCTGTCGTGCGTCCGCGGCTGAGGGCGAAGTGCCGAGGAAAATGATCAGCCGTTGCACGACTGCGGCGCGCGACGAGGCATCGCGGGCGGCGAGCGACTCGACCCGAAGCGCCGCGACTTCCGATCCAGCACGGCGAAAGGCGCGTGCGGCCCCGACGAAGTCTCCGAGTCGCTCACGTGCCTGCGCGTCGGTGGACGCGATGCGCGCGCGCGCTGCGGCACTCCCGACCCGAACGAAGATCGCGGCGCGTGCAGCGGAATCATCGGTGACGCCGGCGGCGCGAAGGCGCAGCCAGTCACTCACGCGGGGGAGGCGCGCCGCAGCTGCGGCGTAGTGCGCGGCCGCACTGTCACGCGTGTTGGCGCGGTCGAAGGCACGCGCGAGAAGTACGTGACGCGTTATGCGACTCTCGTCGTCGCCTGCGGATGCGAGCGCAAGTGCGGCGTCGGCGCGCGCATCCTGCGCCCGTTCAAGCTCTCCGCGCGCGAGCAGCTCGCGCGCTTCGCCGCCGAACTGGCTGTTTAGCCATGGTGCGCCGCGGAGCAGTCGGTCGACCTCGGTCCATCCTTCCCATGCTGCCGCAGCGCGCGCGCCGGCCAGTCGGACTTCCGGTGCCGCGCCGTCGGGGGCGGTGAGTTTCGACGCGAGGAGGGCAGTCGCTCGCCAGGGACGGCCGGCGCGCACGAGCGAATCTGCGCGAACGGCGAGTGGATCACCCTGGATGATGGCATCCTGACGTCCGCCCGCGAGCTCGACCTCACCTTCGCTCCGTCGGCCGCGATCGGGCAACGGAGCGCCAGTACAGCCGGCGGCGCAAACCGCGGCGAAGACCGCGATGATGACTTTGCTTTCTCTCATGCCTGTTGGACAGTCAGGGTTCGTGCCAGACTGAACCAACGTCCCGCGTGGGCGCGAGAAACACAAATGGGCCGGCAGCAAGCTGCCGACCCATTTGCGGTGGCTTCGGTTCGTACAAGTGCGCCCCACCAGCGCCCAGGCACTCTCCGTCGCTACTGAGTGTTACACAGAACCTCGATCAGCCGTTGGAGATTTTCGCGCGCCGACCGCCCCACCCCATTCCCTTCTTTCCCCGTGCTGCAACCGCCTGCTTCACGTTCGCGTCGAACTGTCGCTGGTTGGCCGGCGTGAGTGCTGCACGCATCTCGGACTTCTCCCGTTCCATCACCGTCCGCAGCGACTCCCGGCTCTCCTTCGTCCGCTCGAACACCGCACGCGCTGCCGCGGTGTCGCCCTTCTGGCGGTCGGCACGTGCCTCCTGGATGGCCGGCCTGAGCGACTCACGCATGGGCTTCGTTTGTGCCGCGTAATTCTCGTGCACCGTCTTCACCTTCGCCTTCTCCGCGGCGCTGAGATTCAGGCCGCGCAGCAGGCCATGCTTTCCGCCCCGCTGAGCTCGCGCACCAGCCTGGTGCCGATTCCCCTGTTGAGCACCCTGAGCACCAGCGAGCGGAGCCGCAGCAGCCATGGACGCGAGCACAAATGCAATCAAACGAATCTGTTTCATAGGTCCCCCATTGATTTGGTGCGCGCGTGATCGCGCGTCCACCATGGGAGACGAAGGGCACCGCTCCGCGTTAAGGCCCGACGTAGGCGACCACGCTGATTTCAACCAGGATATCCCGAAGGCTGCAACCGACTGCCGTTCGACTCGGGTACGGACCGGAGAAGAATTCCGTGTACACCGAGTTCATTGCCGTCCAGTCGTCCACGTCCGCCAGGTAGATCGTCACGCTGACCACGTCCTTCATCACCGCGCCGGCGTGCGCCAGGATCCGTTGCACGTTGGACAACGTCTGCCGCGTTTGCGTTGCGATGTCAGCCCCCACCAGTGCCCCGGAGACCGGATTGCGCGGCGTTTGCCCGCTGACATAGACGAAGTCGCCGGCACGCACCGCCGGGCTGTACGGTCCTTTTGGAGGTGGCACATTCGAGGGCGCCACGGGAGTCCAGTTTGACATTGAGCCTAGTACGGAGCGGGTGCGGACGGCGTTGAGAACTTTGTCTTTCCTTTATCCGTCCCAACACCGATCGCGATGAAAGTGAAGGGGCAACCGGCCGTAGGTGACGCAACCGGACTTTCGAACGGCCCTGTTCCGTCGGCACTCCCATCGCCACACTTCCCGTATGAAAGGTCCTAGTCACGTGCCGACGGATTCGGCAGTCGCGCCAGTGCGATGGGGCGTCCTCGGCGCTGCACACATCGCCATTTCGAAGGTCATCCCGGCGATGCAGCGAAGTCCGATGACGCCGGTCGTCGCCATTGCCTCTCGCGACCTCGCAAAGGCACGAGCAGCTGCAATGCAACTCGGCATTTCGCGCGCCTACGGTTCGTACGAGGAGTTGCTCGCCGATCCCGACGTCGACGCCATCTACATCCCGCTGCCGAATCACCTGCACGTTCCATGGTCGATCCGTGCCGCCGAAGCAGGCAAGCACGTGCTGTGCGAGAAACCCCTCGCGCTCTCGGCGGCTGACGCTCGGCAATTGCTGCAGGTGCGCGACCGCACCGGGGTGCAGATCGGCGAGGCGTTCATGGTGCGGGCGCATCCGCAATGGGCCGCGGTGCGCGAGCTCATCGCCGAAGGTCGGATCGGGGAGCTCAAGGCCATCGCGGGCCACTTCAGCTACTTCCGGCGCGACCCCGCCGACGTCCGCAGCCGCCCGGAGTGGGGCGGCGGCGCGCTGATGGATGTCGGCTGCTATCCCATCACGCTCGCACGCTGGCTGTTCGACGCGGAACCGATCGAGGTGACAGGTGTGCTCGAGTACGATCCCGAATTCAACGTCGACCGAGTGGGCTCGGGGCTACTGCGCTTTCCCAGCGGGCAGGCGACCTTCACCTGCGGTAGCCAGCTCGTGAGCTACCAGAGCATGCAGGCCTACGGCACGGAGGGTCGCATCGAGGCCCGAATCCCCTTCACCCCGCCATTCGACACGCCGAGCAGGATCTTCATCGACGATGGGAGTGCGTTTGCTGGGGCGGCGGCGGAAGAGATCGAGTTTCCCGCGGTGGATCAATATCGCTTGCAGGGCGAGCGCTTTTCCGAGGCAGTCCGCGGCGTTGGCCATGTGCCGACCACGCTCGAGGATGCGATTGGGAACATGGCGGTCATCGACGCAATCTTCCGCTCGGCGAAATCGCGGCGCTGGGAGTCGCCGGGCTACGAATAGCGGCGCCTACTCGACCGTGTTCACCAGCGTGCCGATCGGCGGAATGGTGATCGACACGACGTCTCCCGATTGCAGCGTGAAGTCATCAGGCGGGATGACCCCGGTGCCCGTGAGCAGGACGCACCCATGCGGAAAGCTCAGCTCGCGGAAGAGGTAGCCCACCAGCTCGTCGGGGGTGCGCCGCATCTGGGCGAGCGTGGTCTCACTCTCGAACGTCGCTGTGCCTGCGCGACTGATCGTCAGCGCGATTCGCGTCTCCGCCGGAAGCGGTGCATCCGTCAACAGGAGCGCGGGGCCGAGCGCGCAGGCTCCGTCATACGTCTTGGCCTGCGGAAGGTAGAGTGGATTCTCTGCCTCGATGTCACGCGAGCTGACGTCGTTGCCAATTGTGTAACCGATGATCTCGCCGCGCGGGTTGACGTAGAGCGCGAGCTCTGGCTCCGGCACGCTCCAGTTGGCGTCGCGACGCACGCGGATGGTCGACGCCGTTCCTCGCACGCGCCACGGGGCGGCCTTGAAGAACAGCTCAGGGCGCGCGGCGGTGTACACCCGATCGTAGAACGTTCCTCCCCCGGCATCCTGCGATTCCTCGATGCGCGCTGCCCGGCTGCGAAAGTAGGTGACGCCGGCCGCCCATACTTCCTGCGATTGGATGGGTGCGCTCACCTCGATGGGAAGCACGGTGAGCGCCAATCTCGATGCCGTGTCGCGGATCCAGCCCAGCAATCCCGGTCGCGCAATCAGGTCGTCCCACTGCTCGTCGATCACATGGAATCGTCCGTCTACTTCAGCGATCACCGCCTCACCGGAACGGTAGAGCTTCGCGCTGGTCATTGCGCCTCCAGTGCGGAGATGATGAGGTCGACATCGTAGACGCACCCACCCCACGTTCCACCGCTCGCACGCTGTAGCGCCGCCCACAATCGGGTGTCGTCGGGGAGCGCGGCATTCGGCGCGAGCGACGGATGCATGGTCCGACTCGCCAGCAGTCGTTCGCATTCCTCCGGCGAACATCGCGCGCCGCCCTTGCCGACCAGGTCGATCGTCCCGACGAGACCTTCCCGATCAATCATGATCTCGACCAGATCGTCATCGCGCAGCCGACCGATGGGTCCACCGTGCAACGCCTCGGGTCCGATGTGCCCAACGCACGCACCACTCGAGAAGCCGGAGAAGCGGCCGTCGGTCAGCAGCGCGACGTGCTTGCCCCACGGCAGGTACTTGAGCGCGATCGTGATCTGTGCCGTCTCCTGCATGCCCGTGCCCGAGGGCCCGTTCCCGATCAGCACGATGACATCACCCGGCACGATCGGACGCTCGCCATTTCCCTTCACCGCGCTGATCGCGTCGCGCTCATCCGCAAACACGCGCGCGGGACCGACATGACGATAGACGTTACCCTCGCCGATCACCGACGCATCCATTGCGGTCGCCTTGATGACGGAACCCTCCGGTGCAATGTTGCCCACCGGGAACACGACCGTGCTCGTGAGTCCTGCGCGCCGCGCCGCATCGGGCGACATGATGACGTCGTCGGGAATGACCGCAGCACTCGACGAGAGCCGAGCACGCGCCGCACGGCGACGATCGGATTGCTCCCACCAATCGAGCGTCGTGTCGAGTGTGTCGCCGGTCGCGGTGATGACGTCGCCGTGCAGCAGGCCCATGTGGCGGAGATGCAGCATCACCTCGGGAACCCCGCCGGCCATGAACACCTGCACGGTGGGATGCCCGCGCGGCCCGTTCGGCAACGCGTCCACGAGGCGTGGCGTGGAGCGATTGACCCGACTCCAGTCGGCGACGGTCGGGCGCGCCAGTCCAGCAGCGTGCGCAATGGCCGGAATGTGCAGCAGGAGGTTCGTGGACCCACCGAAGGCCGCATGCACGAGCATCGCGTTCTCGATCGCATGCTGTGTGAGGATGCTCGCGATGGGAATCTTCAGCGCGCGCAACCGCATCAGGGCCGTCGCCGAACGGCGCCCCAGCTCGTACCACGACGGCTCGCCCGACGGCGCCAACGCACTATGCGGCAGCGCGAGGCCGAGCGCCTCGGCCACGACCTGCGACGTTGCCGCGGTGCCGAGGAACTGGCATCCGCCGCCGGCCGAACCACACGCGCGACAGCCCATCTCCGCCGCGTAGTCGAGCGACACGAGGTCCTGCGAGAACCGCGCGCCGAGGCTCTGCACCTGCCCCGCGTCCTCGGCGTCGCGCGCGGGGAGTGTCACGCCGCCAGGAACGATCACGCCCGGCAGGTGCTTCACGCCGGCCAATGCAAGCATGGTGGCAGGCAGTCCCTTGTCGCATGTGGCAATGCCCATCACCCCCGACGCCGTGGGCAACGAGCGGATTTGCCGCCGCATGACGATCGCCGCGTCGTTGCGGTAGGCAAGGCTGTCGAACATGCCCGTGGTGCCCTGCGTGCGTCCGTCGCACGGGTCGCTGCAATACGCGGCAAACGGGATTCCTCCTCCCGCACGCAGCGTCTCGGCCGCCTCGCGCACGAGCAAGCCGATCTCCCAATGGCCCGTGTGATAGCCGAGCGCGATGGGGTGTCCGTCGTCGGCACGAAGGCCGCCCAGCGTGCTGACAATCAGGTATTCCGGGCCTTGCAGTTGTGTCGCGCTCCACCCCATACCAACGTTCTGTGTGAGCCCGAACAAGTCGCCACTCGGCCGGTTTCGCAGCATCTCCGGCGTGAGGGGCAGTGCTCCCGCGGGACCTTCACCGGCGGTGCGGTCGGCGACGACGGATTGCGCGGAGCCGAGCACGGATTCGAGCGGCGGGACGACGGGTGAGCGGGTCATGCTACAACCTTGGCGGGCCGAGAGCGGTCTCGCCAGTCGCAGCCGCACCACTTTACGGAGCGCACGTGGACATCACCGGTGAGAATCTCATAGCAGGCTTTCCCTCGACGGCGGGTGGCGTTCGGTTTCGCGGCGTCGATCCGCGCACACACCTCGAAGTCGAGCCGGCGTTCACGGAGGCGACGAGTGCGGAGGTCGATCGTGCGGTCACGCTCGCGGTCGAGGCGTTCCCCAGGTACTCACGGACGCCGGCTGTCGATCGTGCCGCGTTCCTTCGCGCGATAGCGGATGAGCTGATCGCGCTGGGCATGGAGTTGACAGACCGCGCGCATCTCGAGACCGCCCTGCCGATTGCGCGGCTCGAGGGGGAGCGTGGGCGGATGGTGGGTCAGTTGCGACTCTTCGCGTCGCTGCTGGAGGAGGGTTCGTGGGTTGACGCCCGGATCGACCGTGGTGACCCCGCGCGCGCTCCGCTGCCGAAGCCCGATCTGCGACGCATGCTCGTGCCGATGGGGCCCGTTGCCGTGTTCGGCGCAAGCAATTTTCCGTTCGCGTTCTCCGTTGCCGGTGGCGACACCGCGTCCGCGCTGGCGTCGGGATGCACGGTGGTCTGCAAGGGACATCCGGCCCATCCGGGGACGTCTGAGCTCGCGGCGCGTGCGATCGCGCGTGCGGCGAAGTCGTGTGGTCTCGACGGTGGAGTCTTCTCCCTGCTGCACGGATGGTCGCATGAGGTCGGACTCTCGATCGTCCGACACCCCGGCATCACGGCCGTGGGGTTCACGGGCTCCCTCCGCGGGGGTCGCGCGCTGTTCGACGCCGCCGCCGCGCGCCCCAATCCCATTCCGGTCTATGCCGAGATGGGCAGCGTGAACCCGGTGTTCCTGTTGCCGTCGGCGGTCAAGGAGCGCGGTGGTGCGATTGCGCAGGGGTTGGCGACGTCGATCACGATGGGGACCGGACAGTTCTGCACCAATCCCGGCATCGTTGCCGGAGTGCGTGATGCCTCGTTCGATGCGCTCGAGGCGGCGCTCGCGGAGCGCATCGCGGCGACGGACGCCAGCGTGATGCTGTATCCCCTGCTCTCGGCCAGCTACGGCAATGCCGTGCGCCGTGCGGAAGCCCTTGGCGCCACCGTCACGTCACGTGGTGCGACGGACGATGCGCATCGATCGACGCCTGCGCTCCTGCGTGTGGATGCCGCCCGGTTCGTGGAGCAGAGTAACCTGCGGGAAGAAATGTTCGGACCGGTCTCCGTCGTCGTTGGCGCTGAAGACATGGCCGAGCTGGAGCGTGTCGCGGAATCGCTCGAGGGACAGCTCACCGCGACCATTCACGGAACGGCAGCGGAGCTTCGCGAGCATCATCGGCTCGTCGAGATCCTGCAGGGGAAGGTTGGACGGCTGCTCTTCAATGGCTATCCCACCGGCGTCGAGGTGGGCCATGCAATGCAGCATGGTGGGCCATATCCTGCGTCGACGGATTCGCGATCGACGTCAGTGGGCAGTGCGGCGATCGCGCGTTTCGTCCGCCCGCTCTGCTTTCAGGATTTTCCGGATGATGCGCTTCCTGAGGAGCTGCGCGATGCGAATGCGCTCGGCATCTGGCGAATGGTCGACGGCTCGCTCACACA
>JBBQFW010000109.1:0-11715 GCA_038322445.1 Gemmatimonadales bacterium | reverse complement strand
CGCTGGCGCCAGGCCAGCCAGCATCCAACGAGGAGGAACGCGTAGAATAGAGGCGCGTAAGTTGCCGCCGCGACCATCAGCGCGTCGAGCGCTGAGTAGTGTCCCGTCAGCCCATTGACGCGGTAGAACAGTGCAGTGTCGGCGCCCATGAAGTCCAACATGCACTAGGGAATCGCGGCATTCCACGAGACAACAAACCTCCCGCGCCCCTC
Organism: Gemmatimonadales bacterium; assembly: GCA_038322445.1. Lineage (GTDB taxonomy): Bacteria > Gemmatimonadota > Gemmatimonadetes > Gemmatimonadales > Gemmatimonadaceae > AG11. Next base: position 11,503 of record JBBQFW010000109.1, on the reverse strand, counting down.
GGGCACGACCGTCGTACCCAGAAGCATGCGGTCCAGTCGATTGCGGGGATTCGCATGCGCGTGCACCACCACCTTGTGGCCGATGAAGGCACCGAGGAACCCGCCCATTACCACATCGCTCGCCCAGTGTTGATCGAGGTACATGCGCGTCAAGCCGGGGATAGCTGCCGCAGTGTACAGCACGGCACCAACCGGCCAGGCAGCGCCCGGTCGACGTTCATTGAGCTCCGCCGTGATCGCAGATGCGGCCGCGAAGGCGGACGCGGAGTGCAGCGAGGGCAGCGAACGATATTTGTACGACGTAAAGCCCTTTCCGACGTGAAAGTCGGAATTCTGATCGTCTTGGGTCACATAGGGGCGCGCCCTGCCAAATGGCCCGCGGATCGCTTGGCTGACGACGTTCGTAATCAGCAACGCTTCGCCGACATGCGCCGATACATCCGTCACGACAGGCAGGTGCGCGAACCGCCCAATCCCATAAGCCACGAGGGCACCCGCGGTCAGCGTTGTCTCGTTTGCCTTGGTCAGCCGGTTCACGAGTTGAAGACGCCCGCTGTCTCCCTGTACGGAGGGAGACTGCGTGTAGCGTGCAATTTTCGTGTCGTAGTGGGCGAGCTCACTTGAAATCACGAAGGCCCCGAGAAGCAGCGTAATATCGCGACCCCTGAACAGCTGCTGGTTCGGATTGGCAGGGTGCAGCGTGTCAGCAGGCAGACGCTGCGCCCATGCGTCCGTCGCAAACGCCATCGAGGCGCCGACGAGCAGTATCATGACCACGGCAGGGGTACGGCCGCGATGCCATCGGGTCGCCGCTCGTTGTGTCGGCATCCTTCTCCTTACTGGCCGAATGGAAACGTCAACCCGAACGTCGCCCGTCCGTTGGCATCAGGGGCGACATTCGCATGGAGCAGCATGCGGTCGAAGTAATTGTCCGGATGATCGTGGGCATAACGGACAACCTTCAGTCCGCTGAGGATGCCGATCCCCGCGCCGAGGGCGACGTCGCTCGCCCAGTGCTTGTCCGTGTACATGCGCGCGACCCCGACCGCGGTGGCAGCGCCGTACAGCACGGGCGCGACGAATGCCGTGTGACCGGGCCACATGCGCGCGAGCTCGCTGGTCACTGCCGCAGCCGCGGCGAAGCCGATGGCCGTGTGCGCGGAGGGTAAGCTGGAATACTCCTCCCCGGTGAAGCCTTTGAACGAATGAAAGTCGAAGGGCAGGGAGTCGCGCGTTACGTATGGGCGCGAGCGGCCTATGGCGCCCTTAAGCACCCCGGTGACACCGAGTGCGAGGACTACGGCCTCGCCAGCATGGAGCCCAAGATCGGCTGCCTGCGGATGACCGCCAAACCGGCCATATGCGTAGATCAGAGGAAAGATGACGAACGTCCCGGGGACCGCGAGATTCTCGATACTGCGGGCCGTGGTGTTGCGCCCCGGGTATGCCAGCGTGTCGTGCGCGAACCGGCTTGCAATAGTCTTGTCGAGCGGAAAGAGCGCCGCCGTCAGTCCGATTGTTCCGAGGGCGAGCGCGGCGTCGGCGGGCGTGAACAGCGGAGGGTGGCCGATGACGGTGTCCTGACTGGCGACTGCGCCGGACTGCGCTCCGGCCAGTTGCGCGAGGATGAGCAGAGCGGCGAGGAGCGGAGCGCCGAGCGTGCGCCGCAGCCGCGCCAAGCGCAAGGGAATGGTCATATGTCCTGGTAATTGTGAGATGAGCGAATGCAGATGACGGACCAAGCGCACGATTGGGACCAGCTGGTGGAATACCGCTCTTCTTCACGTCGTGACATTGTAGCGGGCGAGTAGTGCCACGATCCCACGCGTCCGGTACCCAACGGCCGCGTCGTTGTCGCGTAGCACCTCATCCACCTGCCGGTTGAACGTCGTCGTGTGCATGACCTTGGGCTTGTAGAGCAGCCCGTCAACCGCTTCACCGCCCAATCGCGCACGCATGTTGCACCTCGCGGTGAGTTTTCGCCAAGTCAGACTCCGGAGAGAAAAGCTGGATCATATCAAGGGGTGGTAAGAGGTGGCGGGCTGGCTTCTGGGTAAGGCATGGCCTACAAGCGAGAGGTGCCGAGGACGGGTGGGCGTTGCCGACTCTGGGCGCGGGGCGGAAGGGCCTAGAGCAGCCATGAGCCTTTTGCTCGCGAGCGGTCGCCTGTCGTGGAACTGACGGTCAGCAAGCGAATGGCGGCGGTTTCGCTCGTTCGGCGTGTCGCACAAATTGTCGCACGCTTGGGCTGCTTTCGGGCTGGCTTCGGTCGCGATCTGCCAGCATTTGCCTAGGGCGTTTTCGAGCGCGCCCTTGGGTCAGGCAGGCTTAAGGATCTGGCGCCGCAAGGCTTAGGGGTTCGAGTCCCCTCTCTCGCATGGTGAGTGGCGGCGCCAGAGCCGTCCTCGATCGTGCTTCTCGCAACCGGCTTGGTCGGGGGACTGCTGGCTCGGAGACGGCGCAAGCACTGACCACGAAAGTAGATGCGCAAGGCCTCGGCATCCACAATGCCGGGGCCATTTTCTTGTTCGGTGCGTGCGGTTCGTCAGCCGGAAGTCAAGCCAGCGAAGCGGCGGGTATCAGCGGATAGGTGCTTGTTGCGAGTTCGCGAGCGGCGGCGCTGAGTCAATCGCGTGTGCGAGGTTCATCTGTGCGTTTGATCATCTGAAGGCGCGATCAATGCCACGAATCGCGCGAGTCTGTACTCCGAAACACTTTAGGCCGCTGTCAGTGCAACCGAGCTTCTCGACCGCTCTTTGCCGCCCGTTGGACGTTCTGAGGGGAGGACACACTCCCTCGCGACTACACCCCCTCTTCTCACACCATTAGCTTCACTTGCATATCCGTCGGCGGCACCGGTCGACCCACGGGAACCAGAAGCCTGCTCATCGTTTTTCTACGGCACGCATGGACATCCAGATCACCACAAAGAAGAGCGAAGGCGTCGAACGCCTGCTCGAAGTCTCCATCCCTCTCGCCACTGTGAGCGCCGAGGAGGACAAGCAGGCTCGTCGCTATGCGACCTCGGTTCGCCTGCCGGGCTTCCGCCCGGGCAAGGCACCCGCCGCCATGGTGAAGAAGCGTTTCAAGGATGCCATTCGGCAACAGGTCCTGGAGACGCTCGTCCAGGAGGCCTTCAAGGAGGTCATGGAGCGTGAGAAGCTCGATGTCGCTGCCCAGCCGCACGTCCACGACGTGAAGTTCGACGACGGGGAGCCACTCACCTTCGAACTGCACCTGGAGGTGCGGCCGACCATTGAACTGAAGCGCACCGAAGGGTTCCGCGTGACGCGCACATCGGCAGCCGTCACCGACGAAACGGTGACCGAGCAGATCGAGAAGCTACGCGACGACAAGGCAACCTGGACGCCGGTCGACGATCAGCCGCGGGAGGCTGACATGGTGAAGGTCCTCCTGTCCACCCCCGAAAGCGCGGGCGACGAGATGCCGGAGGGACGTCCCTATGATCTGGTGCTCGGCGGCGGTCAGGCCATCGCAGGGGTCGAGGAGCTCGTCATGGAGCTCACGTCTGGCGAAACGAAGGAGCGCAGCGTCAAGTGGCCGGACGACTTTCCGGATGAGACGCAGCGCGGCGTGTCGAAGAACGTTCGTGTGACGCTGCAGGAAGTGAAGCGGAAGTCGGCGCCGGCGCTCGACGACGATTTCGCGCGCGCGGTCGGCGACTTCGACTCACTCGACGCGCTACGCGCGGCGGTGCGTACAGATCTCGAGGAGCACGCCACGCGCGACGCCGATGCGCTGGTGCGGCAGACGCTGCTCGACAACGTCGCCGAGGCCAATCCGTTCGACGTGCCGCCGAGTTGGGTGACCCGCATGATCGACGCGTACATGCAGGCGTATCAGATTCCCGACGACCAGCGCGAGACGTTCAGCACGGAGTTCGCGTCGGTGGCAGAGAAACAGGTCCGTCGCGACATGCTGATCGATGCGATTGCGTCGCAGGAGAACCTCACGGCCTCCGAGAAGGACGTGGACGACCGCGTCGCCAAAGTCGCCGAGCAGAGAAAGACCGACCCGGGTCAGGTGTACGCCTCGCTCCAGAAGGCCGGGCGTCTTCCCGAGATCGAGCGGAGCATCACCGAGGAGAAGGTGTTCGAGTGGTTGACCGCACGTAACGAAGTCACAACCGGGACCGCACAATGAGCAACCCCATGGCCACGATCTATCCTCCCTATGTCATCGAGCGCTCCAGCCGGGGCGAGCGCACGTACGACATTTTCTCGCGGCTCCTCATGGACCGCATCGTCTTCCTCGGCACGCCGATCAACGACGACGTCGCCAACATCATCATCGCGCAGTTGCTGTTCCTCGAGGCGGACAACCCGGACCGCGACATCTTCGTCTACATCAATTCGCCGGGCGGCAGCGTGTCCGCCGGACTCGCGATCTACGACACGATGCAGTACCTGAAGGCCCCGGTGAACACGATCTGCATGGGGCTCGCGGCGTCCATGGGATCATTCCTTCTGGCAGCCGGCAGGAAGGGCAAGCGCAGCGCGCTTCCGCATTCGCGGATCATGATTCACCAGCCGTCCGGCGGCACACAAGGCACGGCGGCCGACATCGAGATCCAGGCGAAGGAGATCCTGTTCCTGCGCCACCAGCTCAACACGATCTACAGCAAGCACACGGGTCGTCCGGTCGAGCAGATCGAGCGCGACATGATTCGCGACTTCTTCATGTCCGCCGAGGAGGCGAAGTCGTACGGCCTGATTGACAATGTGATCTCGAACCGCGGTGACCTGGTGGATCCGCAGGTCATCGCCGCGCAGGCGGCGGCGGTCAAGTAGGACCTGCGCGCTGGCTGACGCCGGCTCGCTCTTTCGGGTGCGCGGGAGAGCGAGCGGGGCGTGACACGTTCGCTGTACCCAGACGTGCCCACCAGTCGTCCATTGCTTGACCGCGCCGAACGCCACCGTTAACTCTCGGTCATCTCCCCTCGCCCCGACAGCACCGGGCGTGCGCCTCCCGCAGGGTCATTGCCATGTCGCACGACAAACACCTCCGCTGCTCGTTCTGCGGCAAGTCCAAGGATTCCGTCCGGAAGTTCATCTCCGGTCCGTCTGTTTACATCTGCAACGAGTGCATCGCCCTGTGCAACGAAATCCTCGCGGAGGATGAGGAGCGCGAGGTCGCTGAAGCCATCACGCAGGTTCCGACGCCGCAGGAGATCAAGGACACGCTCGACGGATACGTCATCGGTCAGGAGCGCGCCAAGAAGGCGTTGGCGGTGGCGGTCTACAATCACTACAAGCGTATCAATTCTGCGTCTGTGCGCGAGGACGACGTGGAGTTGGACAAGTCGAACATCCTGCTGATCGGCCCGACGGGTGTGGGCAAGACCCTGCTCGCGCAGACACTGGCCCGCATCCTGGACGTTCCCTTCACGATCGCGGATGCCACAACGCTGACCGAGGCTGGCTATGTGGGCGAGGATGTCGAGAACATCCTCGTCCGCCTTCTGCAGGCCGGCGACTTCAACGTCGCCGAATGTGAGCGCGGCATCGTCTATATCGACGAGATCGACAAGATTGCACGCAAATCCGAGAATCCAAGCATCACCCGCGACGTGAGCGGTGAAGGCGTGCAGCAGGCGCTCCTCAAGATCCTCGAGGGGACGGTCGCGTCGGTGCCGCCGCAGGGCGGCCGCAAGCATCCGCAGCAGGAATACATCCAGATCAACACGAAGGACATCCTGTTCATCTGCGGTGGTGCGTTCGATGGGCTCGAGAAGATCATCGAATCGCGCACAGGGCGCCGGCAAATCGGCTTTGCCAAGCCGGAGATTGACCCGATCAAGGTCGCGTCGCTCTCGAAGAATGCATTCGCGGAAGTGGAGCCGGACGATCTGCTCCGCTTCGGCCTCATCCCCGAGCTCGTCGGTCGCCTTCCGGTCACGGTTCCGCTCGAGGGTCTCGACGAGGATTCGCTCGTCCGTATTCTGCAGGAGCCGAAGAATGCGCTGACGAAGCAATACACGAAGCTCTTCGATCTCGAAGAGGTGAAGCTCACCTTCGAGGTATCGGCGCTGCGGGCGATTGCGGGCAAGGCGCTCAAGCGCGGCACCGGCGCTCGCGGGTTACGCGCGATCCTCGAGGAGCTGCTCACCGACGTGATGTTCGACCTGCCAACGCGCGAGGACGTTGTCGAGGTCAAGATCACCGAGTCCAGCGTCCTGAACGGGACTGCACCGTTGCTCGAACTGGCCCCGACGAAGCGGAAGAAGGAAGCATAGTCGGCCCCGCTCAGGTTCGTGCCCGCGAGGACGAGCGCGGACTTTCTGCTCAGGGCGACTATGTTTCAGAATGCCATCCTTTGTAGTTGACGGCGCGCCGCTCGCGGTCGCAAAGAGACTTCCGGTACTGCCGTTGCGCGACGTGGTGGTGTTTCCCTACGTCGTGATGCCCCTGCTCGTCGGCAGGGCCGCGTCGCTCGCGGCGCTGGAAGCGGCCAATGCGTCCGACAACCTCGTCCTCCTCGTCGCGCAACGTGATCCGGAGACGCAGGAGCCGGCGTCCGCGGATCTGTATCGTGTGGGTGTCATTGCGCGCGTGCGTCAGCTGTCACGCCTCGGCACAGGCACGGTGCGCGTGCTCGTTGAAGGCATCGTGCGCGCGCGCGTGACACGCTACCTGCCGAGCGCGGAATGCTTGCGTGCGGTTGTCGAGCCGATGGAACCGCTTACGCTCGAGGGTGAGGATGAAGCGGCGGCGCACCTGCGCCGGGCGCTGTCGCTGTTCGAGGAATACGTCGCCGTGCACCGCCGGCTGCCGGCCGAGCTGGTGACCTTGATCCAGGGCTCCGATTCGCCAACCCGGCAGACGTTCGGCATTGCGGCGCATCTTGGCACGCGGCTCGAGCGACGGCAGGGTCTCCTGGAAGCCGGCGATTTTCCGAGCCTGCTCAAGACGCTCGGTGAAACGCTTACCAGCGAGATCGACCTGCTCAAGCTGGAGCGGAAGATCGACGATGACGTGCGCGGGTCGCTGTTCCAGAACCAGCGTGAGTTCTACCTGCAGGAGCAGCTCAAGGCGATTCATCGTGAGCTTGGTGGTGAGGACGGGGACGAGACCGACGAACTCGGTACAACGCTCGAGGCGAAGGGATTGCCCGAGGCGGTGCTCACGCGTGCGCGGCGCGAACTGAAGCGCCTGCGGCGCCTGTCGACGATGTCGCCGGAGTCAGGTGTGGCGCGGACGTACCTGGAGTGGATTGCGGCGCTGCCGTGGAAGGAGCGTACGGATGATGTGCTCGACGTCGCCCATGCGCGCGCCGTGCTCGATGAGGATCACTACGGCCTCGAGGACGTGAAAGAGCGCGTGCTCGACTACATCGGTGTGCTGGCGCTCGTGCAGCGGCTCGATGGTCCGATCCTGTGCCTCGTCGGCCCCCCCGGTGTGGGCAAGACATCGCTCGGACGGTCGATCGCGCGCGCACTCGGCCGCAAGTTCGTACGGATGTCGCTGGGCGGTGTGCGCGACGAGGCGGAGATTCGCGGGCATCGTCGTACGTACATCGGCTCGATGCCAGGGCGCGTGATCCAGGCGATGCGCCGTGCGGAGACGGTGAACCCCGTCATCCTGCTCGACGAAATCGACAAGCTCGGCAATGACAACCGCGGCGATCCGTCCGCGGCGCTGCTCGAAGTACTCGATCCGGAGCAGAACCGCGCGTTCAACGATCACTACCTCGAGGTCGACTACGACCTTTCGCAGGTCCTGTTCATCACGACCGCCAACTCGCTCGCGACGATTCCGGAGCCGTTTCGGGATCGTATGGAGATCATCCGGCTGGCCGGATATCTCGACCAGGAGAAGTACCAGATTGCGCGTCAGTTCCTGTTGCCGCGCCAACTGAAGCAGCACGGCATTGCACCGGAGAGCGTGACGCTCGAGGCAGACGTCATTCCGGCGATCGTGCATGGATACACGCGAGAGGCGGGTGTGCGTGATCTCGAGCGCCGGCTGGCGCGCCTGTCGCGCAAGCTGGCACGCGCGAGGGCGGAGCGTGGTGTTGATGGAGGCGCCGAAGTACCCGCGCCACCCGACGTGGTGTCGCGCTCGATGCTGAACGGGATGCTCGGTGTGGCACCGTTCGATCCCGAGGCAAACCTGATCGAGGACAAGGTTGGCGTCGCGACGGGTCTCGCCTACACCAGCGTTGGCGGCGACGTGCTCGAGATTGAAGTCAGCGTGGTGCCGGGGCGTGGGCGTCTGCAACTCACCGGCACGCTCGGCGACGTGATGAAGGAGTCGGCGAGTGCCGCGCTGAGCTACACGCGCGCGCGCGCGAACTCGCTGGGGCTCGAGCGAGAGTTCCTGCGGACGCGCGACCTGCATGTGCACATTCCCGCTGGGGCGACCCCGAAGGACGGACCAAGTGCGGGCATCGCGATCGCCTGCGCGATCGTGAGCGCGCTCACGGGCGTACCGCTGCGCGGCGATGTCGCGATGACGGGCGAGATCACGCTGCGGGGGCGCGTGCTCGGGATCGGCGGTCTGAAGGAGAAGACCGTGGCGGCACTGCGCAACCGTATCACGCACGTGATCCTGCCTCAGGAGAACGCGCGCGATCTCGACGAGTTGCCGGCCGAGGTGAAGTCGGGCATCACCTTTCATCCCGTGCGGTCGATGGATGAGGTGCTGGCGGTCGCACTCTCGCGTGCCGTGTTGCCGAGATCGGAAGCGGAGTCCGTCGCGATGACGGCGCATTGATGGGTGCTGCGCGGAAGGATCCCCTCGTCATCAAGTCGCTCGAGTTCATCGGCCCGATGGCGACGGCCGATGGATGGCGCCCAACGAATGACCTTCCGGAAGTGGCCTTTGCGGGGCGCTCGAACGTGGGCAAGTCGTCGCTGCTGAACCGCCTCGTGCGACGCAAGGCGTTCGCGCGCGTGAGCAACACGCCTGGTCGCACGCGCGAGATCAACTTCTTCAAGGTGAACGACCGGTTCGTGCTCGCTGACCTTCCCGGTTACGGATACGCAAGGATCGCCAAGGCACGCAAGGCCGAGTGGCTGCCGCTTATCGAGGGGTACCTGCGGGCGTCGACGGCGTTGCGCGGGGTCGTACAACTGCTGGACGTGCGGCATCATCCCTCGGACGAAGATCTGCAGATGTTCGACTTCCTGGCGGAAGTCGAGGTGCCGACGATCGTCGCGCTCACGAAGGTCGACAAGCTGAAGCCGCGGGAAGTCGCCAAGCGTGCGCACGAGATTGCCGTCGCGCTACGCCTGGAAGACGACCAGATGATTCCCTTCAGCGCCGAGACGAACCAGGGGCGCGATGATCTGGCCGAGGCGTTGATGTCACTCATCGAGCAGCCGTCATGGCGTACGAGGGCGGCCGCGGAATCAAATGTCGAATCAGTGGATTCTCCTCACGGGACGCCGGAAGGCGCATCAGAAAGGAACGAGGATTCGGACGCATGACTCTTCTCCCACTTCGCTTGCTGCCCGCACTTGGCAATGCGGCGATCAGCGCCGCGTGGCTGGAGCGTATCGCCGACCGGCTGTCGGGGACTGGGGATGATGTCGCGGTGGAGCGGTCACTGCTCTGCCGTGAGGTCCTGGCTGAGGTGCTCTATCCGGAGTATGCAGCGAACTGGGAGACGGCGGTTGCCGACGAGTCGCTGCCGCTTGGAACGCGGCTGGTGCTCTCGTCGCTGGATCCCCGCAACATCACGCTCGAGCCCGAGTGCTACTCCGACTGTGATGATGCGCGCTTCCAGCTGGTGAAGCCACTCCTGTGGCTGTGGTACTCCTTTGACCGCACGCCGCTCGGCGGACAGAACGTGCAGCTTGGCGTCGACCTGCGGCGACTTCTGGCGCCCCGGATCTTCAGGAGTTGTGGAGAGAACTTCAAGGCATTCCAGCACGTGGAGTTCTCGTTCGGCTACAACATGGATGTTGGCGACAACGTCGTGATCCACCGCCATGTGCTGCTCGACGACCGCGGTGGCATCAGGATCGGCAACGGGGTGTCCGTGAGCGACTATGCGAACATCTACAGCCACACGCACAGCATCGTTGACCAGCGGGACGTGACGAATGTCCTCACCGTGCTCGAGGACGGGGTGCGCGTGACGTATCACGCGACGGTGCTGGCCGGGGTGCACGTGGGCGAGCAGGGGATGGTGGGCGCCAACGCGGTGGCAACGAAGGACGTGCGCCCCTACCACGTGTACGTCGGCATTCCGGCGAAGAGCGTGCGCGTGAAGCCGAACGCGCCGGAGCCCGGAACGATCCTCCGGACGTCCGAGCACCGGGTGCCGCGCTAGTCGTCAGTGGTGCATGTGCATGTGATCGGCATGCTCGCCGCCCCAGATGGTGAGCGGGTCATCGCCGCCGAACATGTAGACATGGGCCATCCAGCCGAACAGCCGCGGCACGAACTGGCCGCCGGCGGCATTGCACTCTTCGCGCGTCGTGATGGTGAGCCACTTTGCGACCTCGGCGCCGTCAATCTGTTTCGCGTCGCGAACGGCCTGCGTGTTCGGCCCGCAGAAGTTCACGTGCTCATGCCAGTGTGCGACGCCGAGCGGGAGCCGGGCATCGAGATCGTGGGGGGTTGAGCCGGGCAACGCCGTGTACATGGCGCCGATCAGGACCAGCTTGCCGTTCTCCTTGCGATAGAGGAGCGACGACGGCTTGGTGGCATCGAACGCGGAGATACTGGTGAAGACGTTCTGGATGTTGTTGTAGTGGTAGACGTCCTGCTCCTCGAGCCAGGGCAGGAACTTGACGTAGCCTTCCTGCTCGGCGATGGCGACATCGGCGTAGCGGGCGAGCGCGGCGCGCGAAGCCGCGACAATGCCTCGGGCGCGAGCGGAGTCTGCCGCCGAGGCCACTCGATGCTCGGCCATGCGCATGTGCGAGGTCGTGTCGCTCAACAGGCCGTTGATTGCGGGTGCCAGTTGTGGCGCGTTGATGATCTGGAGGTCCTGGAGCAAGGACAGTGCGCGGAGGCCTGCAGGGCGCGGCACGTCTCGGGGCGTGGACTGCTGCGCGGCGGTCGAGGTTACGCTCAGCGCAATTGCGGTCAGTGCGGAGGCGGCAATACGTCGGATCATTGGGCGGTTCCAACGGGATACAAGCGACGAAGATCGTTCGCTCGGTGTACTCGTTCGACTCGTGCTGTTCCGCAAAAGTTCCTCATTGGGAACTGCCTCGGGCTGGCCCCACAGACATAAGGGGCTACGCGGATGATGCGGATGCGGCGGATTTCGACGGATCTGTTCCTCGGGGCCTGCGGTCAGCATCTCATGCGGCCGGCCATGCACCGACGAGCTGCAAGCACTTTGGCGCTACCGCACGCGCAGGACATCCTCGGCCTCCCCTCCGTCGCCGCTTCGGAAGATCTGAAGGAATTCGTTCAGCGAGGCGCGTTCGCGAGGCCAGAAAAAACGCTGGGCGGCGCCATCCGACGTGAGCCATTCGTGGCGCACGTGCTCCTCACCAAGCGTGACCGCGGCCTCGGAGTCG
>JBBQFW010000108.1:0-11775 GCA_038322445.1 Gemmatimonadales bacterium | reverse complement strand
GTTGAGCGCGTCGATCTGCTCCGTCACTCGCATGGATCCGAGTTGCGCGGCAATGCCCGACCCGACGCGTCCCGCGACCATCAGGCCCGCGAGCACGGGGCCGAGCTCGCGGATCATTGATGCGGAGACCACTCGGCCGATGTACATGGTGGCGCCGAACGTCTGGAGCTGGACACTGGACTGGAGGGCGAGCACCATGCCGGTGAAGAAGCCGGTGAGCAGCACGATGCCGAGGGACTTGACCCCGATCTCGTCCATCTGCTGGATGACGTCCTGGCCGTAGAAAGGGCGGACGAACATGAAGCCAATGGCGCGGCCGGCCAGGGCGAAGTACGCCTGGACGGTGCCGAGTCTGGCTTTCGTGGACTTCGCGAAGCGTTCGGTGAGTGGCGTCAAACGGGGAGGTCGCGGGTGCCCGAGCTCATTTTGCGGATGTCAGAACCTAGGCAAGGGATGTGCCGGGCACGACTGTTCTGAGGACCGGCTGTTTTTGCGCGGCTTGCGTTTGCCTGGTCATCAATGTGGCGTTGTCTCGCGAGAGATGGTTGGAGTTGTCGGCCGCGCTGATCATGCGCATCTTGTCGCGCAGCGTGGGCATCTTCCACGCGAGGTAGTGCGGGTCGATCGGGATGCAGTGGCCGCCGATGCCCGGGCCCGGCGTGAACTTCATGTAACCGAACGGATTGGTCGTGGCGGCGTCAATCACCTCCCACGCGTTCACCCCGAGGCGGTCGCAGACCTGCGCCATCTCGTTGGCGAGGCCGATGTTGATCATGCGGAAGATGCTATCCAGGAGCTTGGTGAACTCCGGGCTTCCGGGCCACTTACCGGCAGCATCCGATCAATGAACTTGCCGTACACTATCGCGGCCAGCTCCTCGCATTCCTGCGTTAAGCCCCCGATCACCTTGGGGTTGTTATTCGTGTGCCACGTCTCGTTGTCCGGGTCCACGCGCTCCGGTGAGAAGCAGAGGAAAACGTCCTTGCCCACCTTGAGGCCCTGCTGCTTGAGCAGCGGGACCATGAGGTCGCGCGTGGTGCCCGCATAGGTCGTGGACTCCAGCACGATGAGCTGGCCGGCCCGCAGCCACTTCGCCATGCTCTCGGTGGCGGCAATGACAAGGCTCATGTCCGGATCCCTTGTCTTGCGCAGCGGCGTCTGGACGCAGATGGAGCTGACGTCGTACGCGGCGAGACGCGCCATCTCCGTCGTCGCCTCGAACATCTTGGCCCGCCGCAAGGCACGCACGGCGCTCGCCGGCACGTCCTTGATGTGGCTGTTTCCTTCGTTCACCGCCTTGACCACCCGATCCAAGACATCGAAGCCAAGGACTGCGAAGCCGGCGCCCCCCATCTCCACGGCCAGCGGGAGCCCGAGATAGCCGAGTCCCACCGCGCCGCAGGTGGCGGTGCCGTCGGTGATCTTGCAGTGCAGTTCGTCGAAGTACAAACGGGACGTTAGAATGGCCGGAATAAGCCCCGCTGTGGCCGAGGGGCACGGCTTCCGCTACGACGGGGAACGAGTTGAGCCACAAGAATTCAAATGGCCCCCGCCGGTCTCACATTGTTGTGCAGGGCCGGGGATCGGTCGACACTCGCGCCTTAAGTTCGCCCGAGTCGATGACGGCGGCGCGGCAGCTCACTACCCTCCGTTGACGGTGGGAGCGGGAGCGGGTATGTTCAACGCTTGAACATACCCGCCCGAAGCCACGTGAGTGGCAGCGCTTTCCTCCAAATCCTCCGTCTTCTCGACGCGAGTCCGTACCGCACGCAGCGTGAAATGGCGCGCGAGTTGGGCATGAGCCTGGGGAAGGCGAACTATCTTACGCGGGCCCTTCTCGCGAAAGGTTTCGTCAAAGTTCACAACTTCAAGAGCAGTACGGACAAGCGCGCGTACGCCTATCTCCTCACGACCGACGGCGTGCGTGCCAAGACCGAACTGGCTAAGCGTTTTCTCATTCTGAAGACGCAGGAATACGATGCACTCTCCCTCGAGATCCAGCGGCTCCGGGATGAGTGTGCTGTGGAACCCTGAGCGGCTGCGCCACCTTCGACATTCGTTGCTGGCGGCCTGACGCTGCCAGATCAGATCAGGAGCGGGATCGGGATATGGAAGATCGGCAGAAGCCGAATGATGAAGTGTCACTCCTTCAGCTTGCCGGTTCGCTGCTGCAGCATCGTTGGCGTATCGCGCGTTGGATGATGTACGGGGGTGCGATCGCGACGGTCTTCGCTCTGCTGACACCGCCCCAGTTTGCCGCGTACGCGTCATTCACCGTACAGTCGAGCGACGTTGGTCGCTCGGGGCTGGCGAGCCTCGCCGGCCAGTTTGGCATCGCCGTCCCGAGCTCAAGCCAGTCCGCGTCACCCGATTTTTTCGCGATGTTGCTGAAGTCGCGGGTGTTGCTGCGGCAGGTCGCACGCGATACGATCGCAGTGCGGGAGCTGGGCGATCGTCGCACCACGTTCCCCGAACTCTTCGACATCAGGGGCATGACCCCTGCGCAGCGGGAAGACCGAAGCATCGTGAGGCTTGGTGAGATCACGAGCGCCTCGGTGGCCAAGGCGACGGAAGTCGTGAGCGTGCAGGCGCTCACGCGGTGGCCGAGCGTGTCGCTCGCGATCGTGAGCACGTTGGTGGACGGAGTGAACAAGTACAACCTCCGGACTCGACAGGGTCAGGCCGCGCTGGAACGAAAGTTCATCCAGGGCCGGCTCGCGCTCGCCGACACGGAGCTCAAGCGTGCGGAAGATCAGTTGAAGAACTTCCTGACCAGGAACCGGCAGTACACAAATTCCGCGGATCTGAGCTTCGAGCGCGACCGCCTGCAGCGCGACATTGGTCTGAAGCAGCAGACGTTCACGACGTTGACGCAGGGCTACGAGGACGCGCGCATCCGCGAGGTCCGTGAAACGCCGGCGATCACCGTGCTCGAGCCCCCGACCGTTGCCTCCGAACCCGAGCCGCGTGGCCGCGTCATCCGTGTGCTGATCGGCATGGTGTTGGGCGCGATCGTCGGCGCGTTCCTCGTGCTCATCGGCGAAGCGCTGGCGCGCCATCGTGCCGATCCGGAGTCGGGCGCATTCTTCCAGGCGCTGTCGGATCTGCGCGCTGAAACGGTCGGCCGCTTCTCGAAGCAGCGGTCACGGGCGGACTGATCAGATGTTGGGCTTACTCGCAGCTACGCCACAGGAGGCGCGCCGATGACGCTACTCGTCACGGGCGGCGCCGGTTTCATCGGCAGCAATTTCGTACTGGACTGGCTGTCTGGGTCGGACGAGACGATCGTCAACCTTGATGCCCTGACGTATGCCGGCAATCTCGAGAACCTGGCGAACGTCTGGATCGATGCGCGGCACACGCTCGTTCGCGGCTCGATTGGGGATGCGGCGCTGGTCGAGGAACTGTTCGCAACGCACCGGCCGCGCGCCGTGCTCGACTTCGCGGCTGACTCACATGTGGATCGGAGTATTCACAGCCCGGAAGATTTCATCCAGACCAACGTGGTCGGAACGTTCCGGCTCCTCGATGCAGCGCGCGCCCACTGGACCGATGGTGCGTCGCGTGAGGATTTCGGATTCCGCTTCCTCCCCGTCTCCACGGATGAAATGTACGGATCGCTCGCATTGGACGATCCGCCGTTCAGCGAGCAGCACCGGTACGAGCCTAACAGTCCCTACTCCGCCAGCAAGGCCACAAGCGACCATCTGGTGCGCGCGTACGGGCACACCTATGGACTGCTCGTCGTCACGGCCAACTGCTCGAACAACTACGGACCGTATCACACTCCGGAGAAACTCATCCCGCTGGTGATTCACCATGCGCGGGTGGGCAAGCCGCTTCCCCGGCACGGCAACGGCCAGCAGGTGCGCGACTGGCTGTACGTGCGCGACCACTGCAGCGCGATCCGGCTCGGGCTGGACAAGGGCGCGTGCGGGGAGACGTACAACATCGGTGGGAACAGCGAGCGCACGAACCTCGACGTCGTGCACACCATTTGCGACGTCCTCGACGAAGTCGCCCCGCGCACGGACGGTGCGTCATACCGCAATCAGATCACGTTCGTCGCAGACCGCCCCGGTCACGACCGGCGGCACGCCATCGACACGCGAAAGATCGCGCGCGACCTCGGGTGGTCCGCGCAGGAATCCTTCGAGACCGGCAACCGGAAGACGGTGCTCTGGTATCTCGGAAACGATGCGTGGGTATCAAGCGTCACGTCGGGAGCATATCGCGGGTGGGTGGAACAGAACTACGGGAATCGGCAATGACGGCGCGCAAGGGAATCGTTCTGGCAGGGGGCTCAGGCACGCGACTCTACCCGGTCACGCGGGGAGTGTCCAAGCAGTTGCTGCCGGTCTTCGACAAGCCGATGATCTTCTACCCGCTGTCGGTGCTGATGCTGGCGGGCATCCGCGACATCCTGGTCATCACCACAGAGGAGGATCGTGCGGCGTTCATCCGGCTTCTTGGCGACGGCAGCGAATTCGGTATTCGACTGAGCCGCACCGTGCAGCCCACCCAGACGGGTTGGCGCAGGCGTTCCTCATTGGCGAGGAGTTCATCGGCAAGAGCCCGGTGTGCCTCGTTCTCGGCGACAACATCTTCTTCGGCCAGGGATTCCGTCCGCGCCTGCGTCGCGCGGCGCGACAGCGCAGTGGCGCGACACTCTTTGGCTACGCGGTGAAGGATCCGCGGCGCTTCGGCGCCATCTCCTTCGACGACCAGATGTGTGCAACGTCGGTCGAGGAAAAGCCCGCGCATCCGAGGTCGAACGTCGCCGTGACCGGGCTGTACTTCTACGACAAAGCCGTGGTGGAGATCGCCAAGGCGGTGCGGCCCTCGTTACTCGGGGAGCTCGAGATCACGAGCGTCAACGAGGCGTACCTTCAGCGGGGCGATCTCGTGGTGGAGCACCTGGGACGCGGGTTCGCCTGGCTCGATACGGGCACGCACGAAAGCCTGCTGGACGCCGCACACTTCGTCGAAACGATCGAGACGCGGCAGGGATACAAGGTGGCCTGTCTCGAAGAGATTGCCTTTCGCAATGGATGGATGGCCGCCGAACAACTGCGCGATGCCGCGCAGTTGCTGAGCAGGCACAGCAACTATGGGCAGTATCTCCTTGCACTTGTCGAAGAGGCGAAATGAGGAAGCAGCCGATCTACGTCACACAGCCGTCGCTTCCGCCCCTGAACGAGTTCATCCCGTATCTCGAGAAGATCTGGTCGAACAAGATCCTCACGAACGGCGGACCGTTTCATCAACAGCTCGAGGCGGCTCTCTGCGACGTGCTCGGCGTCGAGCATGTGGCGCTGTTCACGAATGCGACGATCGCGCTGGTGACGGCGCTCCAGTCGCTGCGCATCACGGGCGAGGTTATCACGACACCGTATTCATTCGTGGCGACGTCGCACTCGCTGCTGTGGAACGGCATCAAGCCGGTGTTCGTCGACGTCGATCCAAGGACGCTGAACCTCGATCCCGCAAGGATCGAGGCCGCGATCACGCCGCAGACGACGGCGATCATGCCGGTGCACTGCTACGGGCATCCCTGTGACGTGGAGGCGATTCAGCTGATCGCCGACAACTACAACCTACGCGTGATCTACGATGCTGCCCACGCTTTCGGCGTGGAGACGGAGCGCGGCAGCATCCTCAGGCACGGCGATCTTTCGGTACTCAGCTTTCACGCCACGAAGGTCTTCAACACCTTTGAGGGCGGGGCGATTGTCTGTCCGGACGCGAGGACCAAGGCGCGAATCGATCAGCTGAAGAACTTCGGGTATGCTGGCGAGGTGTCGGTGGTGGCGCCAGGAATCAACGGCAAGATGAGCGAGTTCAACGCCGCGTTCGGTCTTCTTCAGCTCCAGTACATCGACGAGGCCCTGAAGCGGCGTCGCGCCATCGACACGGCGTATCGCGACCGGCTCGCCGGCACACCGGGCATCGAGTGCCTCGGCGATGCCGGCGAGACGGTCGCCAACTACGCGTATTTCCCGATCTTCGTGAGCGGCGCGTTCCGGATGCGCCGCGATGAACTCTATGACGCGCTCAAGGCGCGCGGCATTCATCCCCGCCGGTATTTCTATCCGTTGATCTCCGAGTTTCCGATGTACCGCGGTCTGCCGTCGGCACATCCGGACCTCCTGCCGGTGGCGACGGCGGCAGCGCGACAGGTCCTGTGCCTGCCGATCTATCCGGACCTCGATCTGGCAGTCGTGGATGAGATCGCGGATTTCATCAGGGCGCAGTAGCGCGGTGCCTCGTCGTCGCAGGACACTCCGGATCACCGAGGGTGCATGAAGGTCGCGATCATGCAGCCTTACCTGCTTCCCTACATCGGGTATTTCCAGCTGATCTCGGCGGTGGACCTCTTCATTGTGTACGACAACATCAAGTACACGAAGAAGGGCTGGATCAATCGCAACCGCATGCTCCGCAACGGCGCAGATGTGATGTTTTCACTGCCGCTCAAGGGGGCGTCGGATCACCTGGATGTCGTCGATCGTGAAGTCGCGCCGGAGTTTCACGGCAAAAAGATTCTGCAGCAGTTCGAGGGCGCCTATCACCGAGCCCCATTCTGGGCGGAGACGTGGCCGCTCATCGAGGACGTCATGCTGAACGCGGAGCGCAACCTGTTCCGTTTTCTCCATCACTCGATCATGGGCACGTGCCGGCATCTCGCCATCGCGACCGAGATCCGGATCTCGTCGAGCATCGCGATCGATCATGCGCTGAGCGGTCAGGACAAGGTGCTGGCATTGTGTGAAGCGGTGGGAGCCACGACCTACGTGAATTCACCGGGCGGCGTAAGCCTCTACTCTTCGGATGCATTCAGTACCCGGGGAATGGCGCTGCGCTTCCTCTATCCGGAGCCGCTCGTCTATCCCCAGTTCTCCGGCGAGTTCGTCCCGTGGCTCTCGATCGTCGACGTGCTGATGTTCAATGGCGCCGATGCCACGCAACACTCCGTGACCGCCAATTATCGAATCTCGTGACCATGTTCCGCTGGAAGAAGCTCGGCAAGATCTTCACGCCGCAGGAAGCGACAGAGCGCCCCTGGCTCAAGGAATTCGCGCAGGCGCCGGCGACGCTCGTGCTCGCCGATGTAGTGCGCGTGTACTTCTCGTGCCGCGGGCCAGCGGACGCGAACGGCCAGTACATCAGCCACTCCGCATTCGTCGACCTGGA
This sequence comes from Gemmatimonadales bacterium, assembly GCA_038322445.1. GTDB lineage: Bacteria > Gemmatimonadota > Gemmatimonadetes > Gemmatimonadales > Gemmatimonadaceae > AG11. Next base: position 4,581 of record JBBQFW010000108.1, on the reverse strand, counting down.
CCGCAAGGATCTGTTCCGCGTCATCCGGGTGGCGGATCAGCCGATTCTTGCGCTGGGCGGGCTTGGTGAATTTGACGAGTTCGGAACGTATCCGGTTTCGGTCATCACGGATGGTCCCCAGATCCGCGCCTATTACGCCGGTTGGACGCGATGCGAATCCGTTCCCTTCAACGTTGCCATCGGCGTGGCTACGAGTGGGGATGGGGGGGAGTCCTTCACGAAGCTCGGGAACGGCCCCGTGCTGCCCTATTCGCTCAACGAACCTTTCGTGTTGAGCGGACCGAAGATCCGTCGCTTCAACGGGCGCTGGTACCTGTTCTACATCGCTGGCCGGAAATGGAAGCTGGTCAACGGACGCGCCGAGCCGGTGTACCGGATTCGCATGGCGCATTCCGTGGACGGCCTGCAGTGGACGCGCGCCGACAAGGATCTCATCGAGAGCCGCATCGAGGAGGACGAGGCGCAGGCGAGCCCGGACGTGTTCTTCGCGAACGGCCGGTATCACATGTTCTTCTGTTATCGATACAGCAGCGACTACCGTGGCAAGGCGGGCGGATACCGGATCGGCTACGCGTCCAGTGACGATTTGATCGATTGGCAGCGGGACGATGCGCGGGCAGGCATCGATGTGTCCGAGGAGGGCTGGGATTCGGAGATGATCAGCTATCCTCACGTGTTCACGGTCGATGGCGCGACCTACATGGCGTATCTTGGCAACCAGGTCGGGCGAGAGGGCTTCGGGTTGGCGGTGCTGGAAGGAGCGCTGACGTGAGCGCCGCGCGAATGACGTGGAGAAAGCGCGGGCAGCTCTTCGACCCGACCAAGCACGTGCTACCCGCGCAGTGTGAGCAGTTTGCACAATCGCCGCAGGCGCTGGTCTGCGACGACCGTATTCGCATCTACTTCTCGACGCGCGCGCGCGATGAGCGAAACGGCAAGTACCTGAGCCATGTCGCCTTCGTCGACATGGACCGCGGGATGCGAGAGGTGATCGGCGTTTCGACGTCGACGGTGATTCCGCTGGGCGGCCTCGGCTGCTTCGACGAGCACGGCATATTTCCGATGAACGTGCTGCGCCACGGCGACGAGATCTGGGCGTACACGTGCGGCTGGAACAGGAGAGTCTCCGTGTCCGTGGACACCGCGGTGGGCCTTGCGGTGAGCCATGACGGCGGATTGACGTTTCAGCGGCGTGGCGACGGGCCGGTGCTCGCGGCCTCGCTGCATGAGCCCTGTCTCGTGGGCGACGGCTTCGTGAAGGTCATCGGAGGCGTCTTCCACATGTGGTACATCTTTGGCACGGGCTGGAAGCGGTTTGGCGAGGGCCTGCCACCCGATCGTACGTACAAGATCGGGCATGCGGTCTCGAATGACGGAGTCGCATGGGTGAAGGAGGAGGCGCGACAGATCATCAGCTCGCGGCTCGGGCCCGACGAAAGTCAGGCGTTGCCGACCGTCGTCGAGGTCGATGGTCAGCATCACATGTTCTTCTGCTACCGCCCCTCGTTCGACTTTCGGACGAACAGCGCGCGCGGCTACCGCATCGGGCACGCGTTCTCGGACGACCTGGTCGACTGGGTCCGCGATGATGAGCACTTGCAACTCGGGGGAACCCCCGGCTCGTGGGATTCGGACATGCAGTGCTATCCCCACGCCTTTGCCTGTGATGGCGAGGTGTACCTCCTCTACAACGGAAACGAATTCGGGAGGTACGGGTTCGGCTTGGCGGTGCTCGAGCGATGAGCGACGATGTCCGGTATCGGCACAATGCGTCGACCGAACGCGATGTCGCGGAGCACCTCCAGTGCTGCGACGCATCGTTCATCCCCCGCCTGAGCGCGCGAACGGACCTTCCGGATTACGCACGCAAGATCGCGTCGAAGGCCGAACGGTTCGAGGCGTGGTCGACAGATCGGCTCGTCGGCCTCGTCGCCGCCTACTGCAACGACCGGACAGAACGCATCGCGTACATCACGAGCGTGAGCGTGTTGCGGGAGTGGACGGGTCGGGGCATCGCCCGCCGGCTGGTCGACGACTGCGTCGCCCATGCACGAGGAGTGGGCATGACACGTATCGCCCTCGAAGTCTCCAGCGACAACCTGCCCGCGATCCGCCTGTACGAGGGACGAGGGTTTTCGACGGACACCACCGGCGTGCTCTCCACCATGACACGTGCACTCACCACCACGGACGGCGCCAATGAGTAGCGAGCGCGAATACAATCAGGAGATGAGCGATGCTCCTGATCACAAGTACGCGTACGGATTCGACTTCGAGGTGATGCATCCGATGATGATGCGCTCGTTCGAGCCATTCGTGCGACCCGGGAACGCGCTGGAGCTGGGCAGCTTCAAGGGTGATTTCACCCAGCGGATGCTGCCCTACTTCGACGACATCACGTGCGTGGAGGCGTCGGATCTCGCGATTGCCGAGGCGCGGCGCCGGCTGGGCGATCGCGTCACGTACGTGAACGCGCTATTCGAGGGTGCGACACTTCCGACGCGGTACCACAACGTTGTGCTGACGCACGTCCTGGAGCATCTCGATGACCCCGTCATGGTGCTGCGCCGGATCAATGCCGAATGGCTCGCGGACGGCGGCCGCCTGTTCCTCGTCTGTCCGAACGCCAATGCGCCATCTCGTCAGATCGCGGTGAAGATGGGGCTCATCAGCCACAACACCGCAATCACCCCAGCCGAGTCCGCGCACGGTCACCGGTGTACGTACACGCTGGACACCCTCGAGCGCGACGCCGTGGCCGCCGGGCTCGAGGTGGTGCACCGCTCCGGGATCTTCTTCAAGGCCCTGGCGAACTTCCAGTGGGATCGCCTGCTGCAGACGGACATCATCTCACCCGAGTACCTGGATGGCTGCTTCAAGCTCGGACAACAGTACCCCGACCTGTGCTCGAGCGTGTTCCTGATGTGCGAGCGTGGGGACGCGAAGTGACGGTGCGGAGCTGAATGTCTCTCAAGAAGAACATCGCCGCGAACTATGCGAGTCAGATATACGTCACGCTGATCGCTATCGTCGTCGTGCCCCTGTACATCAAATACCTGGGGGTGGAGGCCTATGGGCTCATCGGCTTCTTCGCAATGCTGCAGTCGTGGTTCAGCCTGCTCGACATGGGATTGACTCCGACGATGGCGCGGGAAACATCGCGCTTTCACGGCGGTGCGCTTTCGGCGCTGGGCTACCGCCGACTCGTGCGCGCGCTCGAGGGAATCTTCCTTCTCGTCGCGATCATCGGCGGCGTGGGCATGTACGCGGGATCGGGATTCATCGCGTCGGACTGGCTACAGACGTCGAAGCTCCCGATCGCGGAAGTGCAGCTGGCCCTCCGCGACATGGCGCTCATCGTGGCGATGCGGTGGATGTGCGGCCTGTACCGGGGCGCGTTGAGCGGCGCGGAGCGTCTCGTGTGGCTCGGCGGCTACAGTGCGGTGATCGCCACGCTGCGCTTCGTCGGAGTGATTCCCGTGCTGATGTTCGTCGGGGCGACGCCCACAGCCTTCTTCCACTTCCAGGTCGCCGTTGCGATCTTCGAACTGTCGGGGCTCCTGATCCAGGCCTACCGGCTGTTTCCCGATGTACCTTCGGCACACGGCATTCCATGGTCGTGGGAGCCACTGAGGCCCGTCCTCAAGTTCTCGCTCACGATCGCTTTCACGTCCGCCGTGTGGGTGCTCGTGACGCAGACGGACAAGCTGGTGCTGTCGAAGATCCTCCCACTCACGGCGTACGGATATTTCACCCTCGCCGTGCTGGTCGCGAGCGGAGTCATGACGATCAGCGGTCCGATCAGCGGTGCCCTCATGCCGCGCATGTCGACACTCGACGCGGCGGGTGACCATGCCAGCATGATCCTCGTATACCGGAAGGCGACGCAGCTCGTCACCGTCATCGCTGGGGCGGCCTCGCTCACGCTCGCGTTCTGCGCGGAGCCCCTGCTCTGGGCGTGGACGGGGAACCACGTGCTCGCCGCGCAGGCTGCGCCGGTGCTGGTGCTGTACGCGCTCGGCAACGGCATCCTGGCCGTCTCGGCGTTTCCCTACTACCTCCAGTATGCGAAAGGCGATCTTCGCCTGCACCTGATCGGGAATGCGGTGTTCGTCGCGGCGCTCATCCCATCGATCATCTGGGCCACGAGGAGGGCGGGAGGCGTGGGTGCCGGGTACGTGTGGCTCGCGATGAATCTGGTGACGTTCATTGCCTGGCTCCCGTTCGTCCATCGTCGGTTCGAGCCGGGATTGAACCGTCCCTGGTATCTGCACGATATCCTGTTGATCGTGCTTCCCATGGCGCTCGCAGGATTTGTCACGAGCCTGCTCACGCATCTGTCCGATCATCGCGTGCCGATCCTGCTGGCCATTGCGTTCAGCGGCAGCACGACGTTGCTGGCGGGGGCGCTGGCGTCCTCGCAATTGCGCGGACTTGCACGATCGTGGCTCGCCCGACGCGGGTCCGCTCCGCCGGCATTCGTACTGTGACGGCCGAGGATCGCGAGCACGACGCCGTGCGATCGACTTTCGGAGCGGCGAGCGCTGCCCCGAAAGTCTCGGTGTGCGTCATCACGTACAA
>JBBQFW010000107.1:0-11834 GCA_038322445.1 Gemmatimonadales bacterium | reverse complement strand
GGCCTCCGTGGCTTCGCCGTTCTCGCAGCCCTCGGGCTGGTCGGAGCGGTTGGGATTCGCCCTGCGCGCGCATCCGACCCGCTGGACAATCCACGCGGCGAGCGCAATCCCGCGGTGGACATGGCCGACTTCGATGCATTCCCCGGCACCGCCGCAGATCGCATCGTTTTGGCCATGGACACCCGGCCGCTTCTCACGCCGGCCGCAACGCCCGGAGCCTCGTTCGATCCGAACAACCTGTATCAGTTCAAGGTCGACAACACCGGCGATGCCAAGGAAGACAAGGTCATCCAGATAACCTACAAGGGCACCGGCGCGACGCAGACGTTCGAAGTCCGCGGCCCGATGGCACCACCGGTCGTCGGCGGCATGATGAACACCGTGGCGACTGTCACGCCCACGATGACCGGGACCGTCAACACGGTGACCGGCAGCGCCACCGGCATGCAGGTCTACGCCGGCGCACGCGAAGATCCGTTCTTCCTCGACCTCGAGCAGTTCCTCCGGATACTCCCCGATCGCCGTCCGAGCACGGGCGCGCTGTCGCAGATCCCCGACGCCCCGTCCGCGAGCTCGTTCCGCTCCCCCACGACTGCCGTCGACGCCCTGAAGGGCTCGAACGTCCTGTCCATCGTGATCGAGCTGCCCACTGCGCAGCTCACCGCTGGCGGCACGTCCGCGAAACTCGGCCTCTGGGGCACGACGAGTCGCTGACCGTCGCGCATCCATCATCTCACATCGATTCGAGGATTCTCCGCAATGTTGAACACCCATCTCGCTCGCCAGATCAGGATCGGCGCGCTCTCTGCTGTCGGCATGGCGCTGCTCGCGTTCGGCGCGGCGTGCGGCAGTGACTACAGCACCGGCACCACCACCACCCCCGACGTCCCCGCGACGTTCAACCAGGTGCAGCGCCTCGGCAATCCGCTCGTCAGCGAAGTCCTGCTGCTCAAGCGCGACCATGCCTTCCATGGCAGCTCCAATCCGTCGGACGACGTCGCGAACTTCACCGCACCGGTGAAAGGCTTCGTCGCGCAGTTCCGTCCCGCCGCGACCGGCCTGCAGACGGCCCTCGCGTCGACGCTGCTCCCTGACATGCTCATGGTGCAGACGGACCAGGCCCAGTCGACCGCCGGCTACCTCAGCTACGTGCTGAGCGGCACCGGCAAGGGCTACGGTGGACGCAAGCTGACCGACGACGTCGTCGACATCTCGCTCACCGCCGTCTTCAGCGACCTGCTCGACCCAACGCAGTTCGTGTGCAAGCCATTCACCCTGCCGCTCTGCACGGATAACGTCCCGTCGCACGGTGGCTTCTCCACCACGTTCCCGTACCTTGGCGTGGCGAAGTAATCATGACATCCGCACCGTATCGTCGTCCGCTTCATGCCTTGAGCACGCGCTCTCGGACCGTTGCCATGGTCGGCGCTGCGGTGCTCGCCGTCGGCTGTGGCGGGCGCCCGCCCGCCCCGGTCGCCGCGGCGCAACACGCAACAGCACCACTGAAATCAGAAGCAGAGATCCGCGAGCTCGACATCCAGTATTTCGCCGAGCGCGCGAAGCGTGATCCGACCGGCGCACTGGATCTGGCACACCTGAGCGCACTCTACCTCGCCCGCGGTCGCGAGACCGGTGATCCACGCGACGCGATCCTCGCCGAGCAGGCAGCGCGTTCGTCGCTGGCCAACCGGAAGGAGCGCAACGGTGCGGCATCGCAGGTATTGGAGACCAGCCTGCTCGCGCAGCATCGCTTCAACGAGGCCCTTCCGCTCGCCATCGTCGCACGCGATGCCGATCCCGAGAATCCCGCACTCCGCGCCGCCCTCGGCGACATCCAGATGGAGATGGGCCTCTACGACTCGGCGCGCGTGTCCTTCGCGAACCTTCACGTGGCGCTCGGCGACCCGTCGGTCGCCCCCAGGCTGGCGCGCTGGGCCGAGATCGAGGGACAGCCTGACAAGGCCAGGCGCCTGCTGCACGCGGCGCTCGTCGCCGTGCAGAAGCTTCCGGAAGTGCCGCGCGAGCAGCGGGCCTGGTACTGGCTTCGCATCGGCGACGTCGAGCTCCGCACCGGACACCCGCTCGCCGCAGACTCGGCGTATGCGACAGGGCTCGCCATTCATCCGGACGACTATCGTCTGCTGTCCGCGCTATCGCACAGCGCGCTGCTGCAGCGCGAGTGGCAGCGGTCGATCACGTACGGCGAGCAGGCCATCGCGGTGACGCTCGATCCCGCGACGCTCGGCACCCTGAGCGACGCGTACGCCGGCCTGGGTGATTCGGTCAAGAGCGCCGAGTATGCGCGGGTGCTCGATGTGTCGGTGCTGAAGCAGCCCGGCGCGTATCATCGGGCATGGAGCCTGTATCTCCTCGATCACAGTCGTCACCTGACGACCGTATCGCGCAAGATTCGTGAAGAGCTGAAGACGCGAAAGGACATCTACGCATACGACCTCCTCGCGTGGTCCCTTCACAAGGCGGGGCGCGATGCGGAAGCGCAGCAGGTGATGGCGAATGCGCTCAAGGAAGGAACGCGCGATGCGCAGTTGTACTACCACGCCGGCATGATCGAGCTTGCGCTGGGTCATGACGATGCGGCACGGATGCGGCTGAGCGAGGCGCTTGCGGTCAATCCCTTCTTCCATCCCACGCAGGTCGCCGACGCGCGCTCGACGCTCGCGCTGCTGACCCGCGTGAACCATGCCGCCGACGCTTCCACCACGGTGCGCTGAGATGAGTGAATTCCTCACCTTCCTGCAGTTGGGCTTCCGTCACATCGTCGACATCGAGGCGATGGATCACATCCTCTTCCTCGTGGCGCTCGCGGCGATCTACCGGTTTCGCGACCTGAAGAAGGTGCTGTGGGTGATTACGGCATTCACCATCGGACATTCGGTGACGCTCGCGCTCGCGGTGACCGGCGCGTTGACGTTGCCATCCAGCCTCATCGAGTTCCTCATTCCCGTGACGATCGTGGCGACCGGCGTCGAGAACATCCTTGTGCGCGACCGCGAGCACGCCGCGTGGGGCGGTCGGTATCGGCCGGTGTTCGCCGGCGTGTTCGGACTGGTGCACGGCGCGGGCTTCGCGAACTACCTCAAGGCGCTGTTTGTGGACCGGCTCGCCGTGCCGCTCTTCGGTTTCAACGTGGGCATCGAGCTGGGACAGGTCGTCGTGCTGGCGGTCATCGCCGGTGCGTTCCTCTGTGTCGACCAGGCCATCACCCGCGTCCGTGCTTCTGATGCGGGTTGGCAGCCGTTGCGGGTGCGCGTCGTTGCGGTATCGGCACTCGTGGTCGTCGTCGGCAGTGCGTGGGCCGTGCAGCGGGCGCCGTGGTGAGCATGCGACGTTTCGTCGCTACGGCCGCGATCGCGGTGACGTGCCTGCTTCCTGCGCAGCGAGCGTTCGCTCATCCGCTGCACACGACGCTCACCGAGATGACGGAGGATCGCACGCACGGGATCGTGCGCGCGACGATCAGGGTATTCGCCGACGATTTCGGCACGTCGCTCAATCGCTTCGCGCGCACAACGGCGGTGCCCATGACACCGCAGTGGAATGCGAGCGCATTTGCGTATGCGTCGTCCGTGCTGTCGATCGTCACCAGGCAGTCCGTCGCGTTGCCCCTTCGCGCCTGCGGCGTTACCCGGTCGGCTGACGTCCTCTGGATCTGCGTGGAAGCCGCCGCCCCCGCGGGCCTCGCGAGCGTGATGGTGCGCAACGCAATGCTCTGCGACCAATTCGAGGATCAGATCAACGTGGTCCAGGCGACGTACGGCGGATCGCGCCACAGCATCCTGTTCACCCGAGGCGATCGGCTGAAGCCCCTCGGCTGACGACGTGCTGAAACCGGGTTTTGGACATTCATTCGTCATTCCCGCGCACCGGGAATCCATGGGGGCCCACGCCCAAAAATGGATCTCCACTTTCGCGGGGATGACGAGCAAGTGCAGAGACAGCTTGTGGACGTTCGTTCGTCATTCCCGCGCATGCGGGAATCCATGTTGAACGAAGCCGGGAAATGGATCCCGCCTTCCGCGGGAATGACGAGTTTCAGGATCGGCACGCGCTAGCGCGTCGGCCACGCAAACAACCGCGACGGCTCCGTTCCCGTGCGCGCAGCCGAGACGTCCCGTGGCTCCGTCGCGAACGTCTGCGTCCGATCGAGGCTGCTGAACCGCACCTCGATCCGCCCCATTCCCTCGCCCGACCGCGTGAGCGGAAAGGCGAAGTCTGCCCGGTACATGCGCTTCGATCGCGTCGGATACGCGGCAAGCAAGCTGAATCCGACGCTTCCGCGGGTGGCATTCACGCCATACGGCGCATCGCCGGCCCACAGCGTTCCCACCTCGGTGAACGCAGCCACGCCCACATCGGCACGACGCACCAGCGCCTCGCCGCTCCACCGCACTTCGGCATGCGCCACGTTGCGCCGCTCACCGGCAAGGCCGGAGTAGTGATAGCCGATGAGTCCCCCGTCCCGATCCGCGAACGACACCTGAAGCGGGAGCAGCGAGCGCTTTCCCCCCGAGTACCGGTTCGACACGAGCAACACCGTACCCGGCGCACGCCCCCAGAACAGGGTCGTATAGTCACTGCCCACGATACTGTTCCAGCGTCCGCCCGCCTGGTCGCGCGCGCCTTCCACGAGCGCCAGAGTCGCCAGCAGGAAGTTCGGGGTCGCGGTGCCCGCGTACATCGCGCCCGAGAGGAGGTAGTCCGCCTCGCCGAACCGGGAAATTCCTCGCGCCGCGAAGATGCCGAGCGTGGCGCCGCTCATCACGTCCTGCGTCCCCGCGACCGTCTCGAACCCGTTCACTGGCGTGAAATTCACGCTTCGCACACCACCGAGGACTCCCACGCGCACGGCCTTGAACGACTGGTAGCGCCCTCGCAGTGCGGTGCCGGTGTCGGCGGCCAGTCCGGAATCCGCCACGAGCACACCCGCGCTCGCCGGATCTACGCGACGTCCCGTCACGGCGCCGCCCAACAGCCCGACGGTGCGCGTCCCGAAGATGCGCATCAGGGCGCTTACGTTCCACGACCGGTCATCGACCTGAAGGGCGAGCGGGTCCCGACTCGGCCGCTCGAAGCCGATGACGCCATTTCCCGTCACGTAGCCCGCGTGCCAGGATATGCGCTGGAGGTCGGTGAAGAACGGATGCTCGACCTCCGCGACGAATCGCTCGCCGATGCGATAGCGATCGGCATTGAGCACGAGCCGGAACGCATGCCCGAAGAGTGCATCCTGCTCCACTCCCACGCCGAATGCGGTCTGGTACGCCCGCCCGCGCTCGATGCGGCCCGTGAGCCGAAGCGCCTCGCCATTGATGTTCTCGTTTCCCAGCGAGAACGACTCCGGGACCACCCCACGGAATCGCGCGCTCACGAGCACCGGTATCTCGTCCGTGGTCGAGACGACGACGGACACCATGCCGCCCGTATCCCGAAAGACGCGCACGGAGGCATCCGAGAGGAATGGCTGTGCGCGCAGCACGCGCTCCGATTCCGACCGCCGCCGCTCTGTACACTCCTTGCCCGGCGTCAGCGACAGGAACGCGCTGACTACCCGCGGGGTCGTCGTCGCATGGTGCATCCCCACGGCGCGGGCGGCCTCCTGCCATTTCTTCGCCGCGCCGGAGAACGGCGGTGGCGACGGCTCGATCTCGACGCGACTCACCATCTGGCCCGAGCAGACGAACGTCGCGCTGGGCTGCTGCGCGCCGGCACGCATGACGCCGCCAAGGGCAGTCAGCCACAACAGCGCCGTGGACGGATTCCTGTAGTTGAGCACGGCGGCAAGAGTAGCATGACACGCGCCACTGAAAGTGCCCCTAGGCCGCGACAGGCGCTACTCGCGGAAGCGTGAGCGTGAACGTGCTGCCCGCGCCGAGCACACTGTGGACGGAAAGGGAACCCCCCATGCCATCCGCGAGGTCGCGGCTGATCGAGAGACCCAGCCCGACCCCATCATGCGGCCGATTCAACGCGCGCCCCACCTGGATGAAGGGATCAAAAATCCGGTCGATGCGATCCAGCGCGATCCCGATGCCCGTGTCCTGCACATGCACGCTGGCGGTGTCGTTCGTCACGTCGCAGCGCACGTCGATGCGCCCGCCCTCCGGGGTGTACTTCACCGCATTCGACAGCAGGTTGATCAGGATCTGCTGCAGCTTCTCCGCATCCGCCCGCACGGTGACGTCGCTCTCGCACGGTTCCACCGAGTAGCCGAGCTTGCGTTCGAGAAGCTGCGGCGCGATGAAGTCGTCGATCGTGCCCAGTGTGGTCGCCAGCGGAACGTCCGACATCGCGTAGCGCACCTCCCCGGACTCCAGCTTCGCGAAGTTCAGCACGTCGTTGATGAGCGCCAGCAGTGTCTGCTGGCTGCGATCGATTCGCTGCAGTGCGTCACGCTGCTGCTGGTTGATCTCGCCGTAGATCCCGAGCTGGAGGATTTCCGTGTAACCGCCAATCGCGTTCAGCGGTGTGCGAAGCTCGTGGCTCATCACGGCGAGGAAATCGCCCTTCGCACGATTCGCATCGAGCGCGGCATCGCGGGCCTCGGCAGCCACGGTCGACGCCTCCTGCAGCTGTTCATTCGCATGCGCGAGCTGTTCCGATGTGCTGAACGCCTCCTCCACCTGCGACGCCAGCTCGTGCTGCGAGGCCTGCACCTCCGTCGCCATGCGGTTGAAGCTCGTGCCCAGCCGCTGCACTTCGTCCGACGCCGCATGGTCGGGTGGCGCCTGCCCGCCGTAGCGGCCCTTCGCGATCTCCTCTGCCGCCTGCGTCAGCGCAACGAGCGGTTTGGTGATGCGGCGGGCGAGCGCCCACGAGATCACCACGCCGCCGATGAGCAGCAGCCCGCTGAGCAACGCAAGGCGGCGGATCGTCTGCCGCGGCTCGGCGACAATCGCACTCTTTGGCGCCTCGAGCACGTACACGTACGGCGTGGACCTCACGCGCCCCTCAGCCCCGAGCTGCGGCTCGTCCGTCGCCCGGTTGTCAATGTATCCGGCGGCGGTCGTATCGCGGCTCAGCGGTGGCGCCACGGCATGCCCATCGATCGATGCCCAGAAGTTGTCCGTCGCGTTGCGCAGGTAGACCGTGAAGTCCTCGCCCGAGAGGTCGCGGATCATCTGCTTCACGGCCGGATTCGAAACGATGCGCCGCTGCTGCACGATCGAGCCAACCCGCCGCCCATCGCGCATCACCGGCGCAACAGTCCAGAAAAAGACGTGATTGCCTGACGGATAGAGCGCGCCGAGCTGCACCGCCGTATCGCTGGCACCGGCGGCAGGAACGTCGCTCACGTGCGTTCCGCGTCGCGACCTCAGCTCGGGCGGCAAGGCGGCGATCGAGTCGCCGCGGACGTCCACGCCGATATGCGCGACACGCCGCCCATCCGCGGACCACAGCTCTACCGGAAGCCCCGAATCAGTTGCGACCGCAACCCTGGTCAGCACGGCGATGATCGCGGAATCCTCCCTGGCCGAACGCGCCACGCCGGGCGTCGTGGCGGCGCGCACGAGCATTGTGTCCCTTCCCAACTGATGCAGGAGGGCGACGCGCGTTCGCACGTTGAGCTCTCCCGCCTGGACCAGCACGCCCAGCAGCCCCTGGATGCGCGACCGCAGCGAGTCCGCGCGTGCCTTCACCAGCGCCTCATACGTCAGCGTGAGCGACAGCGTCATGACAATCACGACGACCGCAGCGGTGATCAACGGAAGCTGGCGAGCCAACGACCAGCGGGCCCATGGCCACCGGACGCGGGGAGAAGAATTCACTCTGTCGTTCTCGACGGAAATGGAGGAAGGCTAAAGTGAAAAAGTAATGCGGCGCCGTCTACCCATTGGCCCGCCCCACGACCAGTAGGAGTCGCGTGCGCCCTTAGTTGCCCACCCGATCGGCGGCTGGCCGCGAGACCGCGGACGGATTCTTCGACGACGAGACGTTGACGTCAATCGGAATCTTGTGCCCGTTCCAGGTCTGCTCCACGTCAAGGATGCCCTGCCACACCGCCGCGAAGGCATGCCCGACTTCGCTCGGCAGCTTGGTGATGTCGAAGCCGCGTGACTTCGCCACCCAGAACGGTGGATCGTGCGTGTCGTTGGCCGCGCGATAGACCGCCTTCACGTCGCCGTAGACCGTGTTCGCGTTGAAGGTGTGCACGTAGATGCCGGGCACGAAGCGCCCGTCCGCAAGCACGGCGGCCACCCACGCCTTGTAGTAGTCGCGCATGACCTGCGGTAGCGCATCCATCCGCTCCAGGTCCAGGAAGATCGTCGTTCCCTTCTCGAACCCATCGGCGGCCGTACGCGCCACCGCGTCGGTGCCGTCACGGGTGCCGCGCGGGGCGCTCACGAAGTCCGCGTTGCAGGTCGCATCGGGCGCGGGCGCGGGGGCGCGACGGAGCACGGTCTGGGTGATCGTCCGCCAGACGGACTTGCGCCGCTTGCCGCGGCCGGTGGTTTCCTTCACGCGCCGGCTCACCTGGGTGGGCACGAGGTGTGGCGCACCCGGCGTACGCCCCCACGTCTGCTGTCCGACGTACACGACCGCGAGGCCGTAGCCCATACGCGTGAGCGTGTCACGCTTGCCGGACCACCCTTCGTCCGCGTGACACGGACTCGGCAGGTAGTAACCAGTCCACTCGTAGGGCGCGCCACCTGTGCGCCATGCGAGCATGGCCTTGTCCCCCGGGTAGGTGCCGGTATCGAAGCCAAGGTGGCCGGTGTGCTTCTGGTCGGCCATCGGCGCCTTCTGGCCCGTCGCGGCGGCAGCGAACTCGGCAACGTCGGCGGAAACGTCGGCGATCCGGTCCCGCGTCGAGTGCCCGTCGCCGCAACCTGCGACGACGCCGAAGGCCAATGAGCCGAGGATCAACTGCCGGTAACGCATTCCGCCACACTCCGATCGCCCTGTATCGGGCCGTAGAGTGCGAGATACGGGCCGTGAAGGCCGAGCGGCGAGCAAGAAGCCAACTGGGAGCTTGAGCTTCGAGCTTGAGCTTGAACTCAGCGCTCGCGGTTGGCTCCGTGCTCGCCGCTTGCAGTTTGCTCTCGCTCAAGCTCAGCCCGCCCCTCTGTGCGGCGTACGCTTTTTGCGCCTCGCGGAACCACCCGAATGACCGTCATGCCCACACGTTGGAGGCAGAAATGCTTCGCCGAGTTCTCCGTCACACGCACGTGCTTGGTCTGAGTGCAGCCGTCACGGTTGCCGCTTGCTCGAAGGGGGCGGACGCCACCGCCGATAGCGCGAAGAAGGCTGATTCGGCGGCCGCCGCGGCGGCGACGCCAGCCGCCACCATGGCCGCCCGCGCTCCCGCGACGCCCGCGCTGACCGATGCCAGCATCCTCGGCACGCTCGACGCGGATAACGTCAGTGACAGCACCGCCGGGTCCATGGCGGTCGAGAAGGGTTCGAGCGCGAGCGTGAAGGAATTCGGCCGCATGTTGATGAAGGACCATCACGCCATGCGCGTCGAGGGGATGGCGGTCGCGAAGAAGGCCGGCATCACGCCGGAGACGCCGAGTCCGGATGCCGCCGAGAAGGCCGTTGCCGACAGCCTGACCAGCGCCACGAAGGGTGCGGCGTGGGACAAGGCCTTCATCGACCACGCGGTCGATGGGCATACAAAGGTGCTGCAGTACGCCCAGGATGCCGCGAATTCCACGCAGAACGCGGACATCAAGGCCATGATCCAGAAGGCATCGCCGATCGTGCAGAAGCACCTCGACAAGGCCAAGGACATTCAGGGCAAGCTCGCGGCTAAGCGGTAGCGCTCGCTATCGGGTTTGCGAGGAGCTGCGCGAGGAGACGAAGGGGGAAGAGGTCCTCGAGCGCCGAACCGGCCGGCGCGAGGCGTGACCCGACCGACCGCGCCACAATAATCCACATGGCGGGTATTTGAGAGGTCCGGCGGGAGGGGTTACATTTCCCCGGTGGGTTGTCTCCAGGGCAGACGGAATGTTCCGACACCGGAGCCATGGTGTCGGACTGCGGGGACCGGTTCAGACACGCCGCGGTCGCTGTTCCCCATGCCCCTGGTGGGACAGGGTGCCTGTATCCCTCACGCCGGACGTGGGCGAACTGTTTGTCCCTGGTGCCGGCGCTGCAGTTCCCCTATCCGCTTCACGAGGATGCTGATGGTTGAGTCGACAGCGCACACACCCGCACTTTCGCTGGTCATCCCGGTCTACAACGCCGCGCAGCAACTTCCCGCGACGCTCGACTCGGTGGACGCGTTCGCGACCCGCTATCCCGGCGCCATCGAGGTGCTGTTCGTCGACGATCACTCCAGTGAAGTCGAGACACAGCTCATCCTCGAGGACTTCACACGTCGGCGCGCCTACGCCCGCATGCTTCGGAACGCCACCAACCGCGGCAAGGGGTTCTCCGTCAGTCGCGGCATGATGGCCGCGCGTGGCACCATTCGCGTCTTCACCGACGTGGATCTGGCGTACCCCCTCGAGGAAGTGCACAAGATCGTTCGGGACATCCAGGCCGGTGCCGACATCGCCATCGCCTGCCGCGTGCTGCCCGAGTCACGCTACCTCATGAGCCCGTCGTTCTTCCACTACCTGTACACCCGCCACCTCATGAGCCGCGGATTCAACAAGGTGGTGCGGACCTTCCTCCTCCCCAACATCCTCGACACCCAGGCCGGCCTCAAGGGCTTCACTGCCGAAGCCGCACGGCTGTGCTTCTCCCGGAACACCATTCCCGGATTCGGCTTCGACATCGAGTGCCTGTACATCGCGCAGCAGCACGGGTTGGACATCAAGCAGACGGCCGTGAGCTTCCGCTATGACGACGAGCCCACGACGATGCGCTTCGCGAGCGACAGCCGCCGCATGCTGCTCGACATCTGGCGCGTGCGGACGAATGCGTGGCGCGGGCAGTACTCGGTGGCCACCAACCGGTTCGTCTTCCCGGCAGAAGACCAGTGGGGCGCGGGCCTGCACACGCCGCCGCACGGCCTGCCGATTCGGCTCACGGAGCTCGCCCAGCAGTAAGTGGCCCCGCACCGCCGGGTCGTCATCAACGCCGACGACCTGGGCTTTGCACCTGGCGTGAATCGCGGGATCATCGAGGCGTTCGAAGCGGGCACGCTCTCCTCCGCCTCGATGATGGTGAACACTCCCGCCTTCGGTGAAGCCGCCGCACTCGTGCGAGACCGGACGCCGCTCCTCGGCGTGGGACTGCACCTCAACCTGCTCACGGGCTCGCCGCTGTCCCCCGCACCGACGTTGTGCGATCCTCGGACCGGGGCGTTCCTGTCACTCGGTGAGCTCGCGCGGCGAGCCTTCGTCGGGCGGCTGAGCGCGGGCGACGTCCGCCGCGAATGCGACGCGCAACTCAGCGCGTTGCGCGCTGAGGGCATCGCGATCACGCACCTCGACAGCCATCGTCACACGCACGCGCTTCCGGGGGTGTTGCCAGCGGTGCTCGCGAGCGCGCGAGCCGCGGGCGTGCGCGTGGTGCGCCGTCCCCTCGATGTCGTGGCGCTGGGTGAGCCGGTGGTCACCGCAAAGGTGATGGTCCTGCGCGCGTCGTGGGCGGCGGCATGTCGCGGCAGTGCCCGCGAGGACGCGGCGCTCCTCGCGCACTCGCCGAGCTTTCGTGGCATCGCGCTGCAGGGCGCTCCGGATGTCGAGCACCGGCTGCTGATGCTGCTGGATCGCCTGCCGGAGGGCGACACGGAGATCATGATGCATCCGGGCCACGACGACGCGGTGCTGGCGGCGCAGGATCCCTATCGCACGGAGCGGGAGCGTGAGGTGCGAGCGCTCTGCTCGATGGCCGTGTGCGAGCGATTGCAACGCGGCGAC
>JBBQFW010000106.1:0-11926 GCA_038322445.1 Gemmatimonadales bacterium | reverse complement strand
TGCTGGGTTTCGTCGAGCCGTAAACCGTATGAACGGGCCCGATAGAGTAATTGGCGTACGCGATGCGCCGCGCTACTTCCTTTGCCCAGATCTTCGACCAGCAAAGCGTGAAGGGCTGAGCGGGTGATGCGGCGTTCTCCGTTCGTTGCAAGTATCAGTAGCAGCGCGAAAAGATGGGGTGACGAAGCAGTTACTGCCTCATCGCCGACCTCAATCGTGCAGGCGCCCACTATTGTCACGCGAACTACCATTTCGTACACCACGGCGAAATGCGGAGGTGCGCGGCGTCGCGCTTCGTCATGAGTTTCCTATCCAAGCGTCATCTGGGCGTCATACAAGTGGCGAGGCCTCACGCGGAAATAGAAAGTCTTATCGTTCTGTTGAGAGTTACCGAGCGTTTAGCGACCGCTTAATGCATCGATTATCGCGGCGGCCTTAACCCCTTCCGCCTCAGCCTGGAAGTTCAGCACCACCCGGTGTCCCAAAACCGGTAGTGCCATCGCCGTGACGTCATCCATATCCGGCATCGCCCGCCCGTCCATTGCCGCCCGCGCCTTTGCGCCGAGCACCAGGTACTGCGACGCACGCGGCCCCGCCCCCCAGCTCACGTACTTCTTCACCGCCGCAGACGCCTCAGGACTGTCCGGCCGAGTCGATCGCGCAAGCTTCACCGCATACGCGACGATGCTCGGCGCCGCCGGCAACCGGCGAACCAGGTGAAGCAAGGCACTGAGTTGCTCACCGGTGAGCACAGGCTTCACCGAGATCGACCGATCGGATGTCGTCTCCAGGACGATCCGTTCCTCCTCTTCCCTGCTCGGATAGCCGACGGTCAACTGCACCATGAAGCGATCGAGCTGCGCCTCGGGCAACGGATAGGTCCCTTCCTGCTCGATAGGATTCTGCGTGGCCAGAACGAAGAAGGGCTCCTCGAGCACGTGCGTCTTGCCCGCCGCGGTCACCGCATGCTCCTGCATCGCCTGCAGGAGCGCGGCCTGCGTCTTCGGTGGCGCACGGTTGATCTCGTCCGCCAGCACGATGTTCGCGAACACCGGACCCTGCACAAACTTGAAGAACCGCCGCCCGGTTGCGTGGTCCTCCTCCATGATCTCGGTGCCGGTGATGTCACTCGGCATGAGGTCCGGCGTGAACTGCACACGAGAGAAGTTGAGGTCAAGCGCCTGCGCCACGGTCTGCACGAGCAGCGTCTTTGCGAGGCCGGGCACGCCCACGAGCAACGCGTGTCCGCCTGCGAGAATGGCCGCCACGAGGTTGTCGACGACGTCCCGCTGGCCGATGATACGTCGCGCGATCTGCTCGTTCAGTGCGGCGCGTGCCGTCGCGAGCTGATCGAGCAGCTCGAGGTCGCGATCGTCGTCGCGCGGATGTGAAGCCGTGAGGGAGCTGGTCACTTGATCATGTGCGGGCGGAGGTCGGCGCTGTCGGAAATGAGAAGTTAAGCACCAGCGAACGACAAAGGCCCGGCGTCTCCGCCGGGCCTCCCTGCCTCAACTGAAAATGGCGCCCGCGGACGCCACGTACTCAGGCCTTGCGACGACGGCGAACGACACCCGCCACACCAAGGAGGCCCGTGCCGAGGAGGACGAGCGACGCCGGCTCCGGCGTGGCGACCACCGCGGTGTTGCTCCAGAACGCATGGTAATCCGTGCTGCCGTTCTCTATGATGGCCGGATCACCCTCACGCGTGGGGTCGTTGAAGTTGTAGCCTTGCATGATGACCGCGCCGATGCCCTGTGCAACGCCATCGCCCTGCACGGTGCCGGCCACCGACCCGTTCACCGAGTAGCTGTACAGTGCCGTCGGATAGTCGAAGTCGATGCGCAGCGTGTTCCAGGCGTTGTAGCTCACGGGGTTCGCGAAGTTGTTCCACAGTCCCGTGTTCACGTCGTAGCCGCGGAAGATGCCCGTGCCGCCGGCGTTGGTGAAGCCGATGACCGGATAGTCGGCCGGGTTGTTGCTCGCGTCGACCGAAACGCCCCACATGTCCGTGCGACGGCTGTTGTTGCTGCCGGTGGGGTTCGACGCCCACGATCCATCTACCCAAAGGTCTGCCGTGAGCGAATACGAACCGCTCTGGTTCAGGGCGTACTTCATGCCCTGCGTGTTATAGAAGGTGGACTGGTACCCTGCCGGACGATTCGCGAAATCGGACTGCGACGTGATGGCGAAGCTCAGCACGTTCGTGCGGCCCTTTGTGGTCAGCAGGTTGAACGTTGCCGGCGCGTAACGATCCGTGACCCAGCCCGGACCGCCAACGGTCGAACCGAAATCAGGGGTGACGTCCTGTGCCGTTGCCTGGGCGGCGCCGCCGAGAACAAGGGCAAGACCAAGGGCGAGGGACTTCTGATGCTGCATTGGTGACTCCACTGGGAGGAAGCACTCGGACCGCATGTGGGTCGCGATGCCTTCTGCGCAGTGCCAGCGACATGCCAACTGACGCCGCATGTCAAACGGCTATTCCTGAATGACTTACGCGATGTGCACGATCTGCGTCATACCGGAATCATGTTGGATGAATCCCACACAATGTCATAGGCATTCAACAGTTCGTGTGTGTCTACCCCGTGCGCTCCTTTCTTGCTGATTTCTTCGCCCGCTTCTTCGCTGCCTTCTTTGCGTGCCCCTTCGATGCCTTGCTGGCGGCGAGGCTCTCCTGCAACCGCGCGACGAGGTCCACGACTTTGGTGTGCTCGCGATGGTCGTCGTCCTCGACCGGCAGCGGCTTGCCCTTGGCCTTTGCCTTGATGATGGCCTTCAGCTTGTCCTGATACTCGTCCTTGTACTTCGACGGATCGAAGGAGTCGGCAAGAGTCTCGATGAGCTGCCTGGCCATGATGCGTTCCTGCGGGCGCACCTTCGCCTCCGACGCCGAGGGGAAGTTGAGCTCACTCGGATTCACGAGCTCCTCGTCGAAGCGCATCAGCTCGAGCACGAGGGCATTGCCCAATGGCTTCACGGCGGCGAGGTGCTGCTTCTGTCGGAGGGCAAAGGTGTCGATGCCCACCGTGCCGGTTTCCTCGAGGGCGTCACGCACGAGGACGTAAGCCTTCTCGCCGCCCGGCGCGGGGTGCTCGATCAGGGCACCGTGAACTGTGCCTTCGCGTCGGCGACATGCGAGCGGCTCACGAGCCAGCCGACCGCCGTGAACGTGCCCTTCTTCGTGGGCTGCCACCGCGCCGAGTAGACGAGCTGCCCCTTCGCCGGTACGGTGTCGGCGCTGACGACCTGGGTGAAGAGGGTCCCTGCGCTCCACTGCCACACTGGCGCGCCCGTGCCATCGGAGATCGTGAAATCGCTGTGCTGGCCGCTCCCGAAGAGGACGGAGATAGGCGTGCTCGCGGGATTGCTGACGGTGAGCGTGAGCGTCACGATGCTATCGACCTTGATGTCGAGCGTTGCGGGAAGGGGCGCACGCGGTGGCAGGTTGATCGGCGGCACCTGTGGGATAGTGGTCGTCGTTACCAATCCCACGCCGAGGACTGTCTGCGGAGGCATGACGAACGTGTGCGTCCCGGTGGCGGGATTCCTTGCGGCCAGGAAGGTCGACGGCTCGGCGGTCGCTGTGAAGTCGACGACGAACTCCGCGTTCGTGCACGCGGGTGGCGCGCGCAAGATCGTGCTGACGGCACCGGACGCGCAAGCTAGGTTGGTCGCATACACGGTGGCGTGCTGAATGCCGGTGGTGCCGAAGTACGCGCCGCCCTTGCCGTCGAAGAAGACGAGTGACGCTGCGCGACCCGTGTATGCGGCGAGGGTAGGACTGAGGTAAGCGCGGATGGAATCGCCGCTCAATTCGGAGGTGACCTGCACGACGCGCTTCGGATCGCCGGCCTGCCAGGCGATGATGGAGCGAAGCACGCCCGCGGGCGGCGAGGCACAGGCGGCGCACCACGTGGTAAAGAGGGTCTGCTGGGCCGTTGCGATGAACGGCGTGGCGACGCCGTCGACGGTGATCGTCACCGCGGATGCGCGGAACCCCATGCGCAGCGCGTCCGCGAGCGAGCCGTACGCGCGCGCGATGCTGCTGTCACCGCCGGCGCGTGCGATGGAATCGGAGAGCTGCGTAAAGACGTTCGCCGCCGTCGCGGCGTCGTTTCCGCTTGTGGGGCCGGAGGGAGCCTCGGAGCCGCAGGCGTAAGCGAGGATGCCGGCGATGACGGCGGTGAAGGCACGCTGAAACGCTGCGGGTCGGATGGTGCGGTGCGCAGTCGTCATCACGGCCCAACCCAATGGAACGGTGCGCGGTCACACCAGAGGGCGTGCCGCGCGATTCGCGTCAGCGCAGCTCGAACGTAGAGCGTTCGCTGATTGGAAAGTTCGAGCTCCGCAGGGTCGCCACCGCGATGTACTTGCCATGCGGCAATGTCATCTCGGCGCGCTCGTCGATGTGCAACGTCTCCTCGCCTTCGATGAGCTTGTTCTGCACGGACTGCGTGAACATGCGACCGGCGCCCCAGCGATACACTTCGCGACCTGCGGAGTCGAGCACGGCGAAGTCGTACTCCTGGCCATTCGGGAACGCGACCTCGACGTGTTTCTTGCTGTCGTTGGTGAGCTTGAGCGCAAAGCGGAGCGCGTGCGGCTCGATGTTGACCGCGAAGTTCCCGTTGACGTTTGGCGGCGCGGTGGGCGCGGCGTTTTTCGCCGCGTGCTTCGACGAGTGCGCCGGGACGGCGGCCGAAACGCGCACAGGGCGCGTGGCGGTGGCATCGTGACGCGTGAAGGAACCACACGCGAGAGCGACGGCACCGGCGCAGAGCAGGGAGATGAGCAGACGGGTATTCATGAGCGGATCAATCGGGGCTGGCGGCGAGAAGTGAGCGGGCGTCCGCTCACACATCTCACGCGGGTCGAAGTTATCAACAAGTTGACGAACAGTCAACATGAACCGTCACAGGGAAAGTTGTGATGGGGATTACACTTGCGGTGTGAATGGCAGACTTCGGTTAATGTTCGGCCGCGAGGTTCTTTCGGCTGAATTCTCCTATCAGAATTGTGAAGCGGACAGGGCTTTGGGATGTGACCGGACTGGTGGAGACTGTGCTCTGAGGTATCGTCTCCGGGTGAGGTTCGCTGTAGTGATCCGGTCGTGGGTCATGGTGCCCCATGCCCACTTCCCGTGAGCAGCGTCAGCGCACCCTTGCTGTAGCGGTCGGCTCGCACCGCCGTGGGCGGTGCGTCGGCTGCCGAGTATGGCCCGTGCTACGAAACGGGCAAGAGGTGGGCGCCGAAGGCATACTTCAACTGTGAAGTGTTCGCCTGATGCCGCGCAATGTCGCTGTCAGGTAAAGACTTACGGCATTTTGTGGCAGGTGCCGCACGGGTTGCGGATCGCTTGCGAAAAATTTCACAAGGACTAGATTGCGCGTCGGATGAAACGCTCCCCGAATGATCCACGACCGAACCGCTTGGGCTCGAACGACGGTCCGTCTGGGGCGGAATTCGCGGGGATCGGGCTCCAGTTCGTGGTGTCGATGCTCGGCGGCTTGTACGCCGGGCAATGGCTCGACCGGAAGCTCGGGACGGCACCGTGGCTCCTCATGGTGGGTGTCTTCGCGGGTGCGGGGCTGAGTTTCTACAGCATGTACCGCAAGTTGATGGCGGCGCAGGCGAAATATGACGAAGCCAGCAAGGCACCGCGGAAGGAGCGCGAGTGACGGCGACCAGAAGTTTCGGCAGGGCAATGGTGTTGTACGCCTTGGCCAGCGTGGTGGCCATCGCAATGGCGGCAGGTGTGTTGATGACGATCTATTCGACGCCGGCGGAGCAGCGTGTGGTGTGGCTCAGTGCCGGAGTCGGGCTGGTCGTGCAGATAGTGACATTCGGGATCGCCCGCGTGCTCGTCGAGCGGGGGCATGGCATTGCTGGCTGGGGGCTGGGGGCAGTGATCTGCTTCGTGGCCCTAATCGTCTTTGGATTCGTAAGTCGGGCGCTCGGGTTGCCGTCGAACGCGGCGCTCCTGAGCCTTGCGACATATTTCTTCTTGACTGAACTGATCGAACCGCCGCTGCTCAACGTATGAAGAACGGCTACCTCCTCATCGCCCTCCTGCTCGCCGGCACCACGCTCGGCGCGCAAGAACCCGCCGCCGCCGCTCCGCCACGCGCGGATTCTGCCAGCACGGCCTCGCAGGCGCTCGACAGCGCCGCTGCGCGGTCCGCCACTGTGACAAGTGCCGAGCTACGGCACGGCACCGCAACGTCGGAAGGGGCGGAGCATCACGGCGGGTGCGAAGAGTACGCGCCTGGCGATTTCATCTCCCCGCACATCACCGACGCGCACTGCCTTGAAGTACCGAACGGGTTGCGTTTCTGGGAGACCCGTGAGGTCGAACTGCCGCGTTGGGCACCGGTGCATGTTGGGGCGGTGGCCATCGACCTGTCGCCCACCAAGCATGTCGTCTTCATGCTGTTCGCGGCGTTCCTCTGCTGCCTCATCCTGATCACGGCAGCGCGCGCGCACGTGCGCCACACGCACGCGATCGGCCGACCGAAAGGCTTCGCGTCGGGCATCGAGGCGATGGTGCTGTACATCCGAAACGAAGTCGCCGTTCCGAACCTGGGGCCGCATGGCGAAGGATACGCGCCCTTCATCCTCACACTGTTCTTCTTCATCCTGTTCGCCAACCTGCTGGGATTGATTCCGTTTGGCAGCACGGTGACCGGCAACATTTCGGTGACTGCAACGCTCGCGATCATCACGGCGCTCGTCGTCGAGGGCGCGGGCATCCGCGCGAACGGACTCGGCTACCTGCGCACTATCTTCTACTGGAACAACGAGCTGCCGGTGGCCATGCGGCTGCCGATGTTCCTGCTGATGTCGCCAATTGAATTCGTGGGCAAGCTGACGAAGCCGTTCGCGCTCGCCATCCGACTTTTTGCCAACATGACAGCGGGCCACATCGTTGTGCTTGCCCTGATCGGGCTGGTGTTCGCGTTCAAGAGCTACCTGCTCGGTACCGCACCACTGGTCATGGCCGTGGGCATCATGATGCTCGAGCTGTTCGTGTCGTTCCTGCAGGCGTTCATCTTCTCTCTGCTCGCATCCGTCTTCATCGGGCAGATGCGGGAAGGGCATCATTGAGAGAAAGTCGGGCAGGTGGACGGTAGACAGGACAACAACCGCAGTACCAATCAGTACGGAACCGGTATCGCCTCCCGGTACTGACGTAGCTGGCCGAGCTGGCCGGTGAAGTTCGTTGAGACACTCGTCTCGCCGACGGACAAGCGGAGCGATCCGCGGGCGCTGAGAGTTGACGACGCTGGACAAACAGGAGAGTCACAATGGTTCATGGAATTCTTCCGCTGTTGCAGGCAGCTACGGACAATGGTCGCGGACTGGTCGGCGTGGGCGTCGGACTCGGTGCTGGCCTCGCGGTGATTGGCGCCGGCCTGGGCATCGGCAGGATCGGCGGCCAGGCGGTCGAGGGCATGGCGCGCCAGCCGGAAGCGGCGGGTCGCATCCAGACGGCTGCGCTGATCTTCGCGGCACTCATCGAAGGCGCGGCGCTGTTCGGCGTCGTCATCGCGTTCCAGATGCAGGGCAAGCTGTAACCATCGTCATCGCACGCCGGTGCCGACTCGGCACCGGCGTGCACCTTTCTTCAATCAACATCGAATTCGATGCGCACCCTGCTTCGCTCGTTCGCCCTGCTCGCGCTGACGGCCACTCCAGCCCTCGCGGAGCCGGCGAACACGAACCTGCTGGACCCCAATTACGGCCTGATGGTATGGACGCTCGTCGTCTTTGTCGGGTTGTTCCTCATCCTGAAATTCTTCGCATTCGGCCCGATCCTGAAGTCGGTCGAGGCACGGGAGCAGGCGCTCCAGGATGCGATCAACGCCGCGAAGCGCGATCGTGAGGAAGCGGCGCGGCTGCTTGCCGAGCATCGCGCCAACCTCGCTGCATCGCGCGACGAATCGCAGAAGATCATCGCCGACGCTCGCGTCGCCGCCGAGCGTGTGCGCGCCGAGCTCGTGGAGCAGGCGCATGGTGAGCAGGCCTCGATGCTCGCCCGCGCACGCCAGGAGATCGAGAGCGAGAAGACCCGCGCCATCGCCGAGCTGCGTCGAGAGGCCGTGGAGCTGGCGATTGCGGGAGCGTCGAAGGTCATCGAGAAGAACCTCGACGAGGACAGCAATCGCAGGCTCGTCGAGAGTTTTCTCGCGAGCGTGACACCGGCGGCCGTGACGGCGAGCCGTTAAGCGATGCGCGACACAACGATTGCGCGCAACTACGCAGAAACGCTGATCGTGCTGGCTGGTCGTGCGAGCGACCTGCGCGGCTGGGGCTCGCTGATCACGGCCCTGTCCGAAGCCATGGACACGAGTCCCAAGCTGCGGCTCTTCCTCGAATCGCCGCGGGTCGGCGCGGCAGAGAAGAACGCGGTGCTGTCGAAGGCGCTGACGGACCGCACGCCGCGCAACTTCCTGCGCTTCGTCCAGTCGCTCGTGACGCATCGCCGGCAGATGCTGATCCCGGAGATCGCGCACGAGTATCTCGACCTGGTGGATGCGGCCGAGGGTCGCATGCACGCGCGCGTGACGGTGGCGCGGAAAACGTCGGAAGCGGATACGTCCGCGATCACCGCCCAGCTGTCGCGGATGTTCGGCAAGGACGTGATCGCGCATGTGTCGATCGATCCCTCCATCATGGGTGGCGTGATCGTGCACGTTGGCGACACGGTGCTCGATGGGTCGGTACGCAAGCGCCTGATGTCGTTGCGACGGCGGATGCTGGTCGGCCGCTGAGGCGATGCTGGCAAGAACAACGAGGCCACCTGCGGGTGGCCTTCGTGTTTCCTGCCCTGTAGAGGGCCGACGGACCGCGCGGCTGCGTGCCAACGCTGGCAACGTACGACACCCTTTCCCGGTGATGGCCGGGCGGTCGCGCATCGTGAGGTACAACAAGCACTGAGCCGGCTGCCACAGAACGCGCGCCGCACTGGAGAGCCGGCATAACGAATTGGCCGGGCTGGGCATATATATGGTGAAACCCCGCCCAACGTCGCCAACTGCCGGAGCCACCACATGCGAGTCGCCACGCGCCTTGTCGTCCTTTCGTGCACCCTCGCATTGCTCCGGGCGGCTGCTCCGGCGGGTGCGCAGCAGTCCATGGAGGCGGACAAGGCACTCCTCGCCACGGAGCGATATGTCCGCCCGCCGGAGGAGGTCGCGAAGCTCGTGACGGCGCCACGGCAACTCAATTCCACGTTGTCGCAGCAGAGCCCGGACCTTACGCACTTCCTGGTGGTGCACGGGGAAGGGCTCGGGAATGAGACGAAGTTCGCGAAGCCGCACCTGTACCTGGGAGGACTCCAGGTGGATACCAGGGCGAATCGCGTGCGGACGTTCACGACGCGCGGTCAGACCAGCATTGAAATCGTCGACGCGCTGTCGGGGATGCGCGTGAACGTGAAGGCACCGACGGGCGCGACGATGTCCTCGCCAAGCTGGTCGCCAAATGGGGCGCAGGTGGCGTACTTCGCGAATTTCGACGACGCGTCGTACCTGTACGTCGCTGATGCGCGGAGTGGCGCCTCGCGTCGCCTGGGTGATCGTGCCGCCCTGGCTGTCCTCAGCACGAGCCTGGCGTGGACGCCTGACGGCAGTGCGATCTACGCGGTATTGATTCCGAGCACGCGCACGGCCGTGCCGAAGGAGCCGGCTGCGGCCGAGGGGCCGGTGGTGCGCCTGACCGGTGGGGTGAAGAACAAGACGCCGACGTATGCGAGCCTGATGCAGACGCCGCTGGAGAAGGCGCAGCTCGCGTACTACGCCACCGGGCAGCTCGCGCGGATCGACCTGCGGGGCGCGGTAAAGTCGATCGGTGTGCCCGCGATGATCGATTCGGTGATGGTCGCGCCGGACGGAGCGTATCTCCGCCTGAGCGTGTTGCAGAAGCCGTTCTCGTATCTGGTGCCGGTGTCGGCGTTCGGTGTGCACGAGGAGCTGTGGTCGAGCGATGGACGTGTGCTGGCGACGCTGACGCGCCGGCCGTTGCGCGAGAGCGAGGCAGCCGGTGGCGACGATGCTGCTGCGGGAGGGCGGGGAGGTGCTGCCTCGGATTCCGCGAAGCGCGCATTCGCCTGGATGCCGAGCGGTGGACTCGCGTACCTCGCGCAGGAGCCCACCCCGCGCGGCGGTGGGGGCGCTGGGGCCGCACCGGTCGATTCCGGCGATGCGACGTCGGGCGATAGCACGCGCGGCCCGCGTCGCAAGGATCGACTCTACGCGTGGAAAGCGCCGTACGTGGCGGGGGCCGCGAAGTTGATCGTCGAAAGTGAGGCACGCATTGCGGGATACGTCTTCTCGACCGACGGAAAGTGGGCCCTGCTGAGTGAGCCGGCGGGCTCGGCGACGCACACCTATGCCGTGCAGCTCGCGGATCCCTCGAAGCGGCACACCATCTTCCGGGCGGTGGGCGGGCAGGCGGGCTTTGGCGGCGGTCGTGGCGCGGGCGGTGGCGGCGGTGGTCGCGGCGGCGTGGCGGACGTGGCGTTCTATGGGAATCCGGGCACGGTCGTCCTGCGCGAGACAGCGGGCGGACGCACGGCGCTGGTGAGCGGAGATGGGCAGGCGGTGTACCTCGAGGGCACGCGCTACGCGAAGAACGCGGCGAGTACTGCCCCGAAGTCCTTCGTCGACCGGGTGGATCTCGCGACGGGCACGAAGACGCGGCTGTTCGAGAGCGATACGTCGCTGTTCGAGAGCGCACCGCTGCCGGTGGACGATGACTTCTCGAAGTTCGTCGTGACGCGTGAAACGGAAACGATCGTTCCAGACCAATGGCTGCGCGATCGCCGCACGGGTCAGCTCAAGCGCCTGACGGAGAACAAGGACGTGACGCCGGACGTGACGGCGATGAAGCGGCAGTCCTTCCCGGTAACGCGCGCGGATGGCAAGACACTCTGGGTGAGCCTCACGTACCCGCCGGGCTATCGCGAAGGCACGCGGCTGCCGGCCATGTTCTGGTTCTATCCGTACGAGTATGCCGACCAGGAGTCATACGATCGCACGAAGCGAATGCTCAACAAGCACAAGTTCCCCACGGCGGCTCCGCGCTCGATGGAGATCATGGCGACGCAGGGATACGTCGTGGTGCAGCCGGATATCCCGATCTTCGGCACGGCGGGGCGACTGAACGACAACTACGTGACGGACCTGCGGAACGGCCTCACTGCCGTGATCGACGAACTCGACAAGCGCGGCATCATCGATCGCGGACGACTGGGCATTGGTGGACATTCGTATGGTGCGTTCAGCACGGTGAATGCGATGGTGAACCTGCCGTTCTTCAAGGCGGGTATTGCTGGCGACGGCAACTACAATCGCACGCTGACGCCGAACGGGTTCCAGAGCGAGCGGCGCGACCTGTGGGAGGCGCGTGAGACCTATCTCGCGATGTCGCCGTTCCTGTATGCGGATCGGCTCCAGGGCGCGCTGCTGATGTATCACTCGCTCGAGGACCAGAACACGGGCACTGATCCGTCGAACTCCGTGCGCCTGTTCCACGCGCTGCAGGGCATGGGCAAGCAGGCCTCGTTGTACATGTATCCGTACGAGGATCATGGTCCGCTCATCGAGGAGACGCTGCTCGACCAGTGGGGCCGCTGGGTGGCGTGGCTCGATCTTTATGTGAAGAACGCCGGGACGAAGGCACCGACGACGGCGCTGGTGCCGTGAGTCGGACAGGATGCTCGAGAGCACGTTGATGCCCCCGCCAACAGCGGTGAGGCTGCGCCGTCGTCAACAGCTGAAGCAGATGCGCTGGTGGCTTCTCTCGAGCGTCCTTGGTGTCGCCGCAATCTGGTCGGTGATGCTCCTGCTGCATGACCGGCACACGGGCATCTCGATGCACGAGCGGTGGCACATCATGCTGCTGCTCACGGGAACACTCATCGCGC
>JBBQFW010000105.1:0-11983 GCA_038322445.1 Gemmatimonadales bacterium | reverse complement strand
GAGCAGTTGCAGTGCGTGAAGATACGTGAGGGGACGTCCGTCGCTATCGTGGCCGCCCGACGCGCCCGCGGGACTCACCAACGTGGGTTCGCGGAATTGCACCGGATTGAGGACGCCGAGCTCCACGCCGGTGTGGCCATGTCCGTACAGGAGAATCGTGGCCTGCTTGCGAATGAGGCCGGGCATGTCGCGGAAGAGCGCACCCGAGCCCGACGCCTCGATGAGCAGCTCGACGCCCCGCCCGTTGGTCTGGTCCCGGATGACGTCCACGAGGTTGGCGGCAGTTGGATCGACCGCCACCGCACCCCACCGCTCAGCGAGCGAACGCTTCAGCGAATTCGGCTCGCTCAGCAGCACCACGCCGTCGAACTTTCCCTCGGACCGGAGATACTGCAGGAAGAGTTGCCCGGCCGGCCCGCCGCCGGTGATGAGTACCGTGCGGATGCGCCGCGTAGCGTCGGCGGAATGCAGCACGAAGCGGGCACCCGACCGACGCACGAGGTCCATGGAGTGCAGCACACACCCGAACGGCTCCACCATCGCCGCCTGCTCCGCCGGCAGCGTCGACTGGAGCGGCACCGCGTTCGTCGCGGGCACCGTGACATACTCGGCGAAACCACCCGGCAACCCCGTGATGCCGAGTTCGCGGTAGTGCTCGCATTGATGGGAATCGCCGCTGACGCAATACTCGCAGACCGGCACGTGACCGTCGCTGACACAGGTGCGCCCCTGATCGATGATCACGCGATCACCCGCAACGAGGTCGGTGACCTTCCCGCCCACCTCCTCCACGACGCCGGCAATCTCGTGACCGAGAATCTGTGGCTGTCGCGACAGCGGGATCTGCCGTCCGTGATCGTCGGTGTTGTAGTTGCCGTGCCCCTGCACGATGTGAATGTCCGTTCCGCACAACCCCACGGCCTGCACGCGCACCAGCACTTCAATTGGCGATGGATCCACGCGAGGGACATCGTGCACCACGATGCGATCGACATCCTCGAGCACGGCCGCGCGCATGGTGGTCACGCGTGGACCATCGCACGCAACCGCGCGCTCCAGACCGGCCCGTCGGGATACGCATATTCCACCAGGCTCTCAGGACGCATGGTGATGCTGTAGCCAGGCACCGTGGGCGGCACGTAGCGCCCGTCGCGAATGGTGACCGGATCGAGGAAGTGCTCGTGCAGGTGATCGACGTACTCCACGATGCGATTCTCCAGCGAGCCGCTCACGCAGACGTAGTCGAAGATCGACAGGTGCTGCACATATTCGCACAGGCCGACGCCGCCGGCATGCGGACAGACCGGGACATCGAACTTCGCCGCCAGCAAGAGCACCGCCAGCACCTCGTTCACGCCGCCGAGGCGGCAGCTATCGATCTGGCAGAAACTGATCGCACCCGCCTGCATCAGCTGCTTGAAGACGATCCGGTTCTGGCAGTGCTCGCCGGTCGCGACACCAATCGGAGCGACGGCACGCGCAATCGTGGCATGACCGAGGATGTCGTCGGGACTCGTCGGCTCCTCGATCCACCATGGATCGAACTTTGCCAGTTCGCGCATGCTGGCGATGGCCTCGTCAACGGACCAGACCTGGTTCGCGTCCATCATCAGCTTGCGACCGGGCCCGATCTCGTCGCGAATGATCGAAGCGCGGCGCACATCGTCCGCGATGTCGCGCCCCACCTTGATCTTGAAGTAGGACCACCCGTCCGCGATGCCCTCCTGGCACAGCCGACGGATCTTCTCGTCGGAGTAGCCGAGCCAACCGGCGGACGTGGTGTAGGCGGGATAGCCATCGCGGACGAGTTCCGCCTCCCTCGCCGCGCGCGTGCTCACGTGACCCTGAAGCAGTTCGGTCGCCTCGGCGGGCGTGATCGCGTCGGTGATGTAGCGGAAATCGACGCATCGCACGATCTCCTCGGGACTCATGTCGCAGAGCAGGCGCCACAGGGGCTTGCCTTCGCACTTGGCCCAGAGGTCCCAGACCGCGTTGACGACGGCCGCGGTCGCGAGATGCATGACGCCCTTCTCCGGGCCCAGCCATCGGAGCTGCGAATCACCGACCATGCGTCGCCAGAACGTGCCCATGTCCGCCGTGATCTCGTCGAGCGACTGCCCCACGATGAGGGGACGCAGCAGCTCCGCCGCCGCGACGCAGAGTTCATTGCCGCGCCCGATCGTGAACGTGAGGCCATGCCCCTCGAGGCCATCGCCCGCATCGGTGCGCAGGATGACGTACGCCGCCGAGTAGTCCGGGTCCGGGTTCATGGCATCCGAGCCATCCTGGTGCGCGGACGTCGGAAAGCGGATGTCGAACGCCTCGAGCGAGATGATGGTGCGATTGGGCATCGGGCTCACATCGCGGTGAAGCCGCCGTCGACCGGGAGGGCGACGC
The DNA here is from genome assembly GCA_038322445.1 of Gemmatimonadales bacterium. Taxonomy (GTDB): domain Bacteria; phylum Gemmatimonadota; class Gemmatimonadetes; order Gemmatimonadales; family Gemmatimonadaceae; genus AG11. The sequence goes on along the minus strand of JBBQFW010000105.1, from coordinate 9,586 downwards.
CGGTGATGAACGAAGCTTCGTCCGACACGAGCCACAGCGCCGCCTCGGCGCACTCCTGTGCGGTGCCCAGGCGTCCCATCGGCTGCGCCGCCTCGTACGATCGCCACGCTTCGGCCGGATCGGGACGTGTGGCAGCGAACTCCTGGAGCATCGGTGTATCGATGATTCCCGGGCAGAGCGCATTCACGCGAATGCCTTTCGTGGCGTAGTCCAGCGCCAATGACTTCGCGAGCATGACGACCGCCCCCTTCGACGCACAGTAGACCGGCGAATCCGCCTGCGCGACGAGGCCCGTCTTGCTCGCCGTGAAGAGGATGTTCCCGCCATTCGGTTGCCCGAGCATGATCGGGATGGCATGACGCGACGCATGCATCAGGGCGAGCAGGTTTACTGCGAGCACCCGGTCGATCTCGTCGTCGCTCGTGTCGGGAAGGAGCTTCGGCATGGTGATGCCGGCGTTGCAGAACAGGATGTCGATGCTGCCGTACCGCTCCACACACGCATCGATGGCGCGTTCGGTTTCGGCGCGACGCGACACATCGGTCTGCTGGAATGACGCGACGCCGCCGGCGCGCTCGATCTCGCGCACCAGTGCGACGCATGGCGCCTCCAGGTGCGACGCGAGCACCACCCGCGCGCCTTCCTGCGCGAAGCGCAGCGCGGATGCCCGACCGATGCCGGAGCTCGCGCCCGTGAGCACGACCGACTTGCCCGCCAGGCGCATCAGCGGTGAGCCCGCGCCTGCTGTCGCTGCTCCCCGAGGCCAGCGATGCCGAGGGTGATGACGTCGCCCTCCTTCACGTACCGCGGCGGCTTCTCGCCCATGCCGACACCCGCCGGCGTGCCCGTCGAGATGACGTCGCCCGGCAGCAGCGACATGAACTGGCTGATGTAGCTGATCACGTGCGCGACCCCGAACACGAAGTCGTTCGTGTTGCCACGCTGCTTCTTCTCGCCATTCAGGTCCAGCCACAGCTCGACGTTCGCCGCGTCCAGCTCATCGGGCGTCGCGATGAAGGGGCCGAGCGGCGCGAAGGTATCGCAGCTCTTCCCCTTGGACCACTGCGTGCCGCGCTCCAGCTGGAAGGCGCGCTCCGAGTAGTCGTTGTGCAGCACATAGCCGGCGACGTGCTCGAGCGCGTGGGCTTCATCCACGTAGCTCGCCTTTCGCCCGATCACCACCGCGAGCTCCACCTCCCAGTCGGTCTTCTCGCTCCCGCGCGGAATCACGACGTCGTCATGCGGGCCCACGATGGCCGACGTCGCCTTCATGAAGACGATCGGCTCCTTCGGCACCGCGGCGCCCGTTTCCGCCGCATGTCCCCGATAGTTCAGCCCGATGCAGATCAACTTGCTCGGGCGGACGAGCGGAGGACCGAGTCGCACATCGGCACTGATGGTCGGCGCGCGCATCGCGTTGGCGTCGGCCCACTGGGCCAGTCGCGCCAATCCATCGCCGCCGAAGAACGCCTCATCGTAGTCGCTGCCGAAAGCCGACGCATTCACGCGACGCCCGTCGTCGAGAAGAAGGCCGGGATGCTCGGAGCCCGCAGTACCAAACCGAATCAGCCGCATGCGTTCACACCTTGAGTGAGATGAATCCGCCATCGATGGCGTAGTTGCTGCCCGTGATGAATCCCGCGGCGTCCGAGCACAGGAAGAGCGCGAGTTCCGCGATTTCGGTCGGCTGCCCCATCCGCCCGATCGGCTGCGTCTTCGACAACTTCCCGAACATCTCGGCCTCACGCCCCGGATAGTTCTTCGCCAGGAAACCGTCCACGAATGGCGTGTGCACGCGACCCGGCGACACGGCGTTGCAGCGAATCCGACCAACGTAGTCCGCGGCCACCGACAACGTCATGGTGAGGACTGCGCCCTTGCTCATGGAGTACGCGAAGCGATCGGGAATCCCCACGGTCGACGCCACGGACGCGATGTTGAGGATGACACCGCCGTCGTCCTTCATTTCCTCCACCGCACAGCGCATGGCGTTGTAGACGCCCTTCACGTTCACGGCATAGACGCGGTCGAGGTCGGCCTCCGTGGTCCCCTCGATGGTGCCGACATGCGCGACGCCCGCGCTGCACACGAGGATGACCGGGCGGCCGTACTCCTCCCGCACGATGCCGACTGCTTCGCGAACAAGGTCCATCTTCGTCACGTCGCACGCCACATGCATCGCCGTCCCGCCCGCGTCGTTCACGCACCGGACGGTTGCCTCGGCGGCGAGGTCGAGGATTGCCACCCGCGCACCGTGACGCGCGAAGAGCACACTGATCGCCTGCCCGATTCCCGATCCGCCACCCGTCACGATGGCGGTGCGCCCCGCGAGCGATCCTCCGAGTGCTGCGCCATCGACCGTGTCCGTCATGTGCCCTCGAGTCCGTAGATCCGCATGGCATTGCCCGCGTAGAATCCGTCCCGCTCCGTATCGTCCCACGCTGCCGTAAACTCGTCCACGATCGCCCGCCACGCCGCCGTTCCCCCAGCGAGCGTGAGGACCGGCCAGTCGCTTCCGTAAAGCAGACGATCGATCCCGAAGGCTTCTCGCACCTGCTCGAGATACGGGCGCAACCCGTGGAACGTTCGCTGCGCCTCGCTGGCCTCGGTGAGCAGCCCCGACACCTTGCAGGCCACGTTCGCACACTCGCCCAGCGCCACAATGCCAGTCGTCCAATCGCGGATCGCGTTCGCCCGAATGGCCGGCTTGCCGCAGTGATCGAGGATGAACTGCGCATCCGGACAGAGTTGCACCAGGCGTATGGCGTCTGGAAGCTGGTCTTCCGTGATGCACAGGTCGAACGTGAGGCCACGCTCCGCCGCCGCCTGCACCCCGCCGACGAACGCCGGTTGAAGGCAATATCCGACCGCATGTCCCTGGATGTTGTGCCGCACGCCGACGACGCTGTCGCGCGCGGCCAAGGCGTCCAGCGTGGGGGCGATTCCCGCCTCATCGAGCAGGTCGGCGAACGCAATGATGCCAAGGATGCGACGCTCGTCGCGGGCGAGACGCTCGACGAATTCGACCTCGCGCATCGCGTCGGGAGGGATCGTGTTGGCCTCGACGAAGATCAGGCCGTCAACCGTGCGGGCGGAGAGCGACTCGAGATCCCTCGGCAGGAACGCGCGAGTCAGCGCGGGAACGTCGTCGAGCCACGGATAATGCAGCGCCGCCGGATCCCAGAAATGCGCGTGGGAGTCAACCACGTGCCGACGCTCACCCATCCGCCGCCTGGCTCATGGCGGCGCTGCGTTCCGACCACTGCGCGCGGACGCGGTCCAGCGCAACGGCCAGCACGATGATCGTGCCGATGATGATTTCCTGGATGTAGTTCGGCCATCCCATCTGCTGGCAGCCATTGCGCAGGAATGCCATGATCAGGGCGCCGATCAGCGCACCGACGATACTGCCTTCACCGCCGGCCAGGCTTCCCCCTCCGATGACCACGGCGGCAATGATGTCCAGCTCGGCGCCATTGGCAACGGTGGGGTCACCGAGTCGCAGCCGCGACATCTGCATCACGCCCGCCAGCCCGAACAACAGTCCCGCGGACCCATAAATCGCGACCCGCAGTCGGCTGGTGTCGATGCCGCAGGCCCGCGCCGCGGCTTCATTGGAGCCCAGGGCGAAGATGCGCCTGCCGAAGACGGTGTGCGAAAGGACGAAAGCCGCCACCAATGCGAGCCCCAGCGCGATCCAGACTCCGGGCGCGAAGACGAGCCACGCCTGCTTCGGAAAGCTCACCAGCAGGTCGTTGATCCACGTGGACGGCACGATGACCGTCTGCTCGTGCGCCACCCACTTCGCCACGCCGCGCGCCACGCCAAGCATGCCGAGCGTGACGATGAAGGGCACCACGCGGAGCGTGGCGATCAGCGTGCCGTTGATGAGTCCCACCACACCGCCGACGACCACCGCCGCGCCCAGTGCCAACCACGGCGACCAACCCTGCCGCAGCGTGATCGCCGTGATCACTCCCGTGAGGGCGATCGTCGCGCCGACCGAGAGGTCGATGCCGCCACTGACGATGATCATCGTCATCCCGATGGCCCCGATGGCGACGATCACCGTCTGCGAGAGCACGATGCGCAGGTTGTACGCGGAGAGATACCGCGCCGGCGAATCCGTGATGAGCGCGAAGACAAGGATCACCAGCAGCAGGCCGAATGCGGGCGCCAGCCGACCGATGCCCGCCCGCAGCAGGGCGCCCACCGCCGAGGACTCCTGCCGTGACAGCGCGGATGCCGTCAAGTGCGCACTCGCCACACCGTCATGGCTTCCCGCCAGGTGCGCTCGGCACCGCGGCCGGCGCCTTGCCAACGCTCGCACTGTCGGGCGGGAGATCGTGCGGGTCGAATCGCACCACGAGATACGACGCCGTGCCTGGCCCGACATTCCGGAATCCGTGCCATTCGTTCGACGCCATGAAGACGACGCTGCCGGGTGTCGCCGTCTTGACGACCGTGCCCTGAAGCACCTCGATGATCCCGGTCCGAACGAGGATCAGCTCCTCATGCGAGTGACGGTGTGCCGCATGCGGCGACGCGCCGATCGCGAGTGTCGTCTCGTGCAGCTCGAGCCTGGCCAGCGTCTTCGTCAGCGTATCCGAGAGGGACCGCACCGAGCTCGCTTCGCCGCTCTTCCGCGAACGAGCGCTGTCGGCGGGAAAGACCCATGAGTGAAGCGGCGCCTGGGCATCGGCTCCTCCGGGTGTGGCCACCGCGAGGAGCGTGGCGCCAGCCGCGAGCCGGAACAGCCGCGAGGCACCGGGAACTGACATCCTGAGCAACATGATGGAACGCCGTTGTTCGCAGTCGGATCGGGAACGCGCGGACAGTGAGCGACGAAGCTACGCCGCGTGCACTGTCCGCGCGACCCGCACCGCGGCCCTACAGGCCGTAGATCGCGCCGCCCGGAAATTCCGCCGCGCCGCCGAGCTGCTGCTCGATGCGGAGGAGCTGGTTGTACTTCGCGACACGATCCGTCCGCGACGCCGAGCCGGTCTTGATCTGGCCGGCACTGGTGCCCACCGCGAGGTCCGCGATGAACGTGTCTTCCGTTTCGCCGGAGCGGTGCGAGATGATCGACAGATACCCCGCCGACTTCGCCATCTCGATGGTCTCGAGCGTCTCCGTGAGCGTCCCGATCTGGTTCAGCTTGATCAGGATGGCGTTCGCCGTGCCGGTCTCGATGCCGCGCGCAAGGCGCTCGGTGTTGGTCACGAACAGGTCGTCACCCACGAGCTGGCAGCGGTCGCCGATCGCATCGGTGAGCAGCTTCCAGCCGTCCCAATCGTCCTCGGCCAGGCCGTCCTCGATGGATACGATGGGATAGGTGTCGATCCACTTCGTGAAGAGCTCGACCATGCCCGCGGCGTCGCGCGTGCCCTGCCCGCTCTTCTTGAAGGTGTATTTGCCGTCCGTGAACAGCTCGCTCGACGCCGTATCGAGCGCAATGGCGATGTCCTTTCCGGGGGCGTAGCCTGCCGCCTCGATGGCCTCCATCACGACCATGAGGGCCTCCTCGTCGCTCTTGAGGTCCGGGGCGAAACCGCCTTCGTCGCCGACACCGGTGCTGAGCTTCCGCTTCACGAGCACCTTCTTGAGCGCGTGAAACACCTCGGCGCCCATGCGCAGGGCTTCGCTGAACGACTCGGCGCCCACGGGGACGATCATGTACTCCTGGAAGTCCACCGTATTGGTCGAGTGCGCGCCGCCGTTGAGGATGTTCATCATCGGCACGGGCATGACGCGAGTGAGCGGTCCGCCCAGGTAGCGCCAGAGGGGAATGCCCATCTCGCCTGCGCCGGCGCGGGCGACCGCCATGGACACGGCGAGAATCGCGTTGGCGCCAAGATTCGACTTGTTCGGGGTGCCGTCCATCTCGATCAGCGCGGCATCGATGCCCATCTGGTCGGTGGCGTCAGCTCCGGCGAGAGCGGGGGCGATCGTCTCTTCCACGTTCTGGATGGCCATGAGGACGCCCTTTCCGAGGTAACGTTTGTTATCATTGTCGCGGAGCTCGACCGCCTCGTGCTCGCCGGTGCTCGCGCCACTCGGCACGGCCGCCCGGCCCATGACGCCGCTTTCGAGGAAGACGTCGACTTCGACGGTGGGATTTCCGCGGCTGTCGAGGATCTCGCGGGCGTGGATGTCGGCAATATTGGCAGGCATGGGCTTATGAACGGGGAGGGTTGGTTCGAAACTCGCGAAAGGTAGCTATTTTTGTTAATCGTATGCTCGCGTCCGGAACTCGCTTAGAATATCTTAAGTCTTCCGCGGCGCTCCCGTTAGCCGGCGCCGTTATCACTCGGCCTCGCGTAGCGTCCCGAACCTCCTTACCTACGACCATGCCTACTGTCGATCTGCGTCGCCTCGATTGCACCAACCCAGGCCGAGGACCGTGGCGAGTGGTGCCGGATCTCGGCAACCGCTCCATCAACCTGCAGCACCGCACCAGTGCCTACATCCACCGCATCTACTACGGGACGCGCACCGAGCGGACCCAGGAAGACGCGGAGATCCAGGCGACCGCAATGGCTGCGCTGCTCAATGCCCTGAAGGCGAAGCGACCGTAGGCAGTCCCCGGGAGGCAGTGCCACCGCCGGCGCGCGTCTCCCAGAGTCACACTGCGACGTCGGTGGTGGCCTCCACCACCGCCCGACCTTCCTGCGGCACTCCATAGGTGATTCGCAGCGTGTCAGCGCTCTGCTGCCACGCTGCTCGCATCAGCTCATGGCGATGCTCGTAGTCGTAGCCGGTCGTCTCGATGGGCGGCAGGAAATGCACGTGCACGACGCCTGACTGCACGCGCCACGTGCCCCTCGGCATGATTTCGCGCGTGCCGTACACCACCACGGGTACCACTGGCGCCCCCGCCGCGATCGCGAGGACGAAGGGGCCTTTCTTGTACGGCCGGAGCGAGTAGGAATCTCCCCGCGTGCCCTCGGGACAGACCACCGCGTTCAGCCCGTGGGACACCTTGGCCGCGACGGTCCGGTAGGCATCGAACGCCGACGTGCGATTGTCGCGCTCCAGGAAGACGACGCCCGACGCCTCGGCGCCCCAGCCGAAGATCGGGATGCGACGCAGCTCGGCCTTCGCCACGAACGTGTAGCGCGGCAGCACGGAGGCGATGCTGAAGATGTCGAACCAGCTGACGTGATTGCTCGCATAGACGGCGCCCCGCTCGGGCTGGATGTGCTCTGCCCCGTGGACGACGAGGCGGACGCCCGCTGCGCGCGTGATGCTGCGCGCCCAGGTGCGCATGCACCACTGCGCCACACGTCGCTCCACGTCTTCGTTGCCGAAGAGGTGCCCCATCGCCGCGGTGGGCGCCAGGAGGATCGTCATCACGGCGACCGTGATGCCGGTGACAAGGGTGCGCATCACATGAAAGCCGAAAGGGCGACTTCGTGTACGTCGTACCATGTGCCTGGAATGGCATAACACCCACGGGGAACAGCAATACCGCTGCTCGCCTTCGTCCGTCTTGAACTGTCCACTGTTCCCCGTGGCTTCGGCCTGGTCAAGGTACGTGGTACGACGTACCTGCTACGCACTTCCGGCAGCTGATCTTGCGCTCGAGCACGCACAGAGTCGTGATCCGATTCAACGGTGCTTCTCGCGTCTGGTAATACAGGAGCGCCAAAGTCCGTTCCGCTCGATCTCGCACCGGAGTTTCCCATGAAGATCCGTATGCAATTCGCTGCCCTCACGTTCTGGCGCGGCAAGTGGTAGCGCGACGTGAGCGCCACCGGCCGCCTGAGCGTCACATGCGCATCCACCAATTGGCAACGGCATTCGCAGCATTGCTGGTGTCTATCCCAAGACTCATCGTTCCCGCGAAAGCGGGAATCCACCTGGGCCGTGCGAACATGGATTCCCGCGTGTTCACGCTGACGCGTCACCGCCCTTCTCGCGCCCGGTGCCCTCAGCCCACGAGGTGATCGTGACCTGCGACGAGCACGCCACCGCCCGTGGTGAGCACGGACTCGTCCTGTCGTTCGATGACGACGCCGATGCGCGTGAGCGGGATTCCGAATGTGCGCTCGAACGCGTTCGTAGCGAGCGCGACTCCGGATGGCACACTCACGAGCAACTCGTACTCCTCTCCGCTCAGGAGTGCCGTGCGCGTGTCGCAGTCCGCGAGGCAAGGCACCGCGTCCACATCGAGCGACAATGAAACGCCCGAGGCATTCGCGAGATGACCGGCGTCGGCAAGCAGGCCATCCGAGATGTCGATCAGTGCGGTGGCACCGTGCGCGGCCAGCCACCTGCCCTCGGCAATGCGCGCCGTTGGTGCGATGAATCGGGCGCGCGCGGTGGGCTCGGGGTCGCGATCCGCCAGCAGGGCGGCGAGTGCGGCGCCGGGACCGCCGAGGCGGCCAGTCACAAACATGATGTCGCCAGGGCTCGCTCCGGACCGGCTGAGCGGTCGCGCCGCCGAGCCGAGCACGGTGACGGTGAGCGTGAGCTCGCTGCTCCGCGTGACGTTGCCTCCCACGATGGGACACGCCAGCGCGGACGCCGTCGCACCGACGCCGTCCGCGAGTTCTTCGGCGGCCGCCTGCCAATTTTCGGGAAGCCCAAGCGCGAGCAGCAGCCCCAGCGGCCGCGCCCCCATCGCCGCGAGATCGCTGAGCGCCGCGGTCGCCGCACGCGCGCCGAGCTCGCGCGGCGTCATCCAGCCGCGCTTGAAGTGCACGTTCTCGACGGATGCGTCGGTGCTCGCGACGAGCCGCTCTCCGTCCGGCACGTCGATCACCGCGGCGTCATCGCCGATGCCAGATGCGCGCGCGCCCCACGTATCGAGCAGCCGGCGAACGAGGTCGAACTCCGCGCCGCCGCCCATCGCGAGGTGCCCATCGCTCACGCGCGGGTGACCTCGCCCACCGCGGGCAGCTCGCAGAGCACGGGTGGCCGGCGCGACGCAGGCTCCAGCGCCCACACGTGCGGGAGCGCGGCGAGCACGTCGTCGAGCGTGTAGCCACGCACCTGGCGCGCACTCACCATCGCCGCCGCACGGCCGTGCGCGAACGCCGCAAGCGCCCCCGAGCTCAACGCATCATGCGTCTGGCCGAGCAGCGTGGCGGCAATGCCGCCGAGGATGTCGCCGGAGCCGCCGGTAGCGAGGATCGGTGTTCCTTCCGCGACCACGATGGTCTCCCCAGTGGGCGACGTGACGATCGTCGGCACGCCTTTCAGCAGCACGGTGGCGCCGCTGCCGCGCGCGGCGTCAGCAGGCAGGTCGAAGCGCTTGAACAAGACGTCGTCGACGTCATCGCCCGTGAGGCGAGCGAACTCCGCGGGATGCGGCGTGAGCAGTGCAGCGCGTGCCCCGATCAGCATGCGCAGAGCATCGAGATCGCCAGCGAATGCGTTGAGCGCATCGGCATCGAGTACGACCGGACCGTCGAACGCGCGCAGTACCCGCTCGACCATCGTGCGCGCGTGCTCCTTGCCGAGTCCCGGGCCGATGAGCACGACGTCGGCCCACTGCACGTGCGACGACAGGTCTGCGTCGCTCACGGGCCACGCGGAGGAGAGCGCCGCGGGCTCGGCCTCCTGGACGGCCAGCAGCGAC
>JBBQFW010000104.1:0-12020 GCA_038322445.1 Gemmatimonadales bacterium | reverse complement strand
CTTGTCGTGGTATTTCATGCGCTCACCGGCTCCGCGGACGCGGTGGGCGACTGGTGGTCAGACGTGGCAGGTCCTGGTCGCGCGCTCGACACCGGGCAGTACGCCGTGCTGTGTACCAACCTGCTCGGGTCGTGTTACGGCACGACGGGTCCCTCGGATCCGGCGCGCCGACCGTTTCCCGCCGTGACGACGCGCGACATGGCTCGATTGGTGGGACACCTCGTCGCGTCGTTGCACATCCGCTCCGTCGCCCTGGCCATCGGAGGCTCGCTCGGCGGCATGGTGGCTATGGAGTTCGCCGCCACCTTTCCGGCGCTGGCGCGTACCGTGGTCGTGCTGGCCGCACCGGCCGAACACCCATCGTCCGCAGTGGCATGGAGCCATTTGCAGCGACGCGCCATCGCCATGGGTGGAGATGACGGGCTCGAGCTGGCGCGCATGATCGCCATGATGACGTATCGCACATCCGGCGAACTGGACCAGCGATTTGGCCGGCGGCGTACGGATGATGGCACCTTCGAAGTTGCGCAGTATCTGTCCCACCATGGCGAGAAGCTGCGCGCACGGTTCGATGTGCAGAGCTATCTCACGCTGCTCGATGCCATGGACACGCACGACGTCGGTCGCGCACGCGACGGCGTGCGGGCGGCACTGCGGAACGTGAAGAGCCGGATCGTGGGAGTGGGAATCGCGGGCGACCTCCTCTACGATCCTCGCGATGTGCGTCGCTGGACGGACGCTGCCAATGCGGAGTACCGCGAGGTGCAGTCGCTGAACGGACACGATGGATTCCTCACCGAAGGAGTGCAGGTTTCTTCGCTCGTCCGTGAGGTGCTGGGTACCGGATCGGTATCACCGTCGCATGGAACACGATACCAACAGTCCAATGCGGTAGCGAAGCACGCCCTCGGTGACGTGACGGCCGATGTCGTGATCCTCGGTTACGGACGTATCGGACGTGAGCTGGCGACTCAGCTTGGCAGCGTGATCGGCCCCCACCAGGCACGCGTCGTCGCCGTCATCGATCGAACCGGGTACGTGGTCGATGCGCGCGGCATCTCCGCGACGGAACTCGCCGACCTGGCGCGCGCCAAGGAGTGCGGCGTTGGATTGGCCGAGGCGCCGCGTGGCATCCGCGGCACCGCTGCGGAGGCGCTCGTGCATGTGCACCGGCACACTCCCACGCGTCCGATTCTCGTCGACGTCACGGCGGGCGACACCGGCAGCGAACTCGACGCGGCGCTGGCGGCGGGCATGGACATCGTGCTCGCGAACAAGCGCCCCCTAGCCGAAGCGCGCGGCGTGTCCGGCGGGCTGGCGCGGTCCGCCGCGCGGCATGGACGCAGGATACTGCATGAAGCGACGGTCGGTGCCGGCCTGCCGATCATCGATACCATTGGAAAGCTTCAGGAATCCGGAGACGAGGTGCTCGGCATCGAGGGATGCCCATCGGGGACGCTCGGGTATCTGTTCGGCGAGCTCGGGCACGGCACGGCGTTCTCCACCGCACTGCGCACCGCGATGACGTTGGGCTACACGGAGCCCGATCCGCGCGAGGATCTCTCGGGCATGGACGTCGCGCGCAAGGCGCTGATTCTTGGCCGGCTGATCGGATTCGAAGGCGATCTCGATCAGGTGGACGTGGAGTCGCTCGTGCCCACGGAGCTACGCGATATCGGTGCGGAGCAGTTTCTGGGTCGGCTGCCCGAGCTGGACGCGCTGTGGCGCGCGCGCGTGGAGGACGCGGCGGTCGGCCGCCGAGTGCTGCGCTATCGCGCCATCGTGTCACCGACGAGCGTTCGAGTGGGGTTGACGGCGGTGGACAGTTCCAGCCCGCTCGCGACCTTGACCGGCACGGACAACCAGTTCGCGATCACCACGCGGCGATATCGCGATCATCCGATCGTGATCACGGGGCCCGGTGCCGGGGTCGGGGTGACGGCGGCGGGAGTGCTCAACGATGTGCTCAAGCTCGCGCGATCGCGCTGAGGCATCAGACCTCTCTCCTGGCCGCCTTCCCGCGACCCGAAGCCTCCACGACGGCCACGGCCGACGCCTTGACTGCTACCAACGGCGCGAACGTGCAACTACCCGAGGCTTGCCACAACCGGGCACGTCGTCGTCGGTTGCTTACGGAGACAGGAGCTGCAACCTGGGAAAGTGCACGCGATAGCGCTGCGCGTCACGCGTGAGGAGCGCAGCGCCTCGCATGGCCGCGTGCGCTCCGATGTAGAAATCGAGTAGGGGCGACCGCCGCACGCCCCCGCCTCTCCGATATTTGAGAAACGCTTTCCCGGCGAGAAAGCCCGCCTCCCACGGCAAGGGCTCGCGTCGGAACATGTCGGCCGGCAATGCCTCCTCCAACTCCTCGATACGCTCGAACCGCACGGACACCTCGGCGTAGATGATCGGGTTGATCATCAGCACCGACGTCTCCCCGTGCTCCTCAATGGCCGACGCCGACCAGTCATACCATACCGGATCCTCGGTGAGGATGTCGAGCAGCACGTTGCTGTCCACGAGCACGTCCGGCATCAGCGCTTCCCCGCGGGGGCGTCGCGCGTGAGCGCCAGAATCTGGTCGGTCGTCATGGCGACGCTCCCGCGTCCGCGCATGTGCTGCACGAGCGCTCGCCCGCGTCGTGTGCCCCCACCGGCTTTGGTGAGCACCGCAGTGTTGCCTCGAATCGTGAACTCGACCTCGGTGTGCGGCAACAAGCCGAGCCGCTCGCGGACCTCCAGCGGAATGGTGACCTGTCCCTTTGTCGTGATACGCATGCCAATCTCCAAAGTATTACTCCTATAAGTAATACTACCGCCCCGCTGTACCTCTGACAAGGGAGATGCCTTCTCGTTGTCGCTCATGCGATCGCCAGGTTGGGTGAAGTCTCGCGCTCACTCGTTCTGGGCCGATAGGCAAGCGCCTCGGAGACATGGGGCACCAGCACCCCGTCCTCGCCCGCAAGGTCAGCGATCGTCCGCGCAACGCGCAGGACCCGATGAAACGCGCGCGCCGACAGGTGCAGTCGTTCGCCAGCCGTCGTGAGCAGCTGACGCGCTGCCGGCTCCAGGCGGCCCTTCGACTCGAGCCACCGCCCCGGCGCGCGCGCATTGCACGCCGCGTCACTGCCGTACCGCGCGCGCTGTTGCGTACGAGCCGCTTCAACCTGCGCGCGGATGATGGTCGAGCTGCTCCCACTCTCGTGATTCGACAGGCGCGCCAGCGCAATTGGGGGGACGTTCACATGGAGGTCAATACGATCCGCCAGAGGTCCCGACAGGCGGCCGCGATACTTCGCCACATCGGCCGCGGGACAGATGCACGGATGCGCTGGATCACCGGCATGGCCGCACGGACAGGGATTCATGGCCGCAGCGAGCGCGAATCGCGCGGGGAACCGCAGAGACGCCGCCGCACGCGCAATGGTGACGTGACCGTCCTCCATTGGCTGACGCAGTGATTCGAGTACCGATCGCGGAAACTCCAGCAGCTCGTCCAGAAACAGCACACCATGGTGTGCCAGGCTCACTTCACCGGGCCTCGGCCTCGACCCACCACCGACCAGTCCCGGCGTGGAAACCGAGTGATGCGGCGCGCGAAACGGGCGACGTTGGATCGCACCCGCCGCCGGATCGAGCATCCCCGCCACGGAGTGAATCGCAGTCACCTCGAGTGCCTCAGCGTCCGTGAGCGCGGGAAGGATCGTGGGGAGCCGGCGCGCGAGCATCGTCTTCCCCGCGCCCGGAGGACCAACCATGAGAATCCCGTGCGACCCCGCGGCCGCGATGGCGAGCGCGCGCTTCGCACCCTCCTGTCCCGCCACGTCCGACATGTCAAACCCATCGTCGACGATGGCACGGTCCGGCTTCAGGTCGGGCGTGGGCAGGTCGCCGCGCTTGAGCCACGCCACCAATTGGCCGAGCGTAAGTGGTGCGGCGAGGCGCAGGCCGCGAACAAGCGATGCCTCGCGCACATTCGCCGCCGGAAGAATCAACGTCGCATCGGTGCGCTCATCGTGGGCAGCGACCTGCCGCGCAATCGACAACGCACCCCGGACCGGCCGAATCGATCCGTCCAGCCCGAGCTCACCCACGGCGACGCACCGCGCCACCGACGCCGCCGGAATTACGCCGGTGCCGACGAGCACACCGAGCGCGATCGGAAGGTCGAAGCCGGTTCCCTCCTTGCGCGTGTCGGCCGGGGCCAGATTCACGGTGATCCGCCGCGGGGGCACCGTGAACCCCGCGTTCACCAGCGCTGCACCGACGCGCTCCCGACTCTCCTTCACGGCACTCGCCGCCAGCCCCACAATGAACCACTGCGGGAGGCCGAGCGCGACATCCACCTCGACGGTGACGTCGTAGGCGTCGATTCCAAGCACGGCAGAGGATCGGATGGCGGCGAGCATGGCGACAACCTCTCGCCGCCCCTCGCGAACACCATCATCAGGACAATGCGCGACGGACCAGAATCACGCCGCCCTCATTTGCGCACGGTCTACGGCAGCCAGGTCGTCAGCGACGCCGCGCTCTTCCGTTCCTTCGCCGGTGGCACCACGGCAGGCTCGCCGACATTGATCAGCGCCACGATCCGCTCGCCGTCGCGGACGCCGGCCGCCGCGCGCGCCGCGGGATCCTGCATCACCGCGCCCGTCTTGATGTGCGTACCAAGTCCGAGCGCCACCGCCGCGATCGCGAGGTTCTGGACCGCCATCATCGTCGCAGAAGCGTCTTCTTCCCGGATCTCCGGATTCTCGCTTTCCACCATCGCCACCGCGATCATCAACGGCAGTGCCATGTGCTCGTTCGCCACGTTGTTGCGCATCCGATCGGCAGCGGCGGTGTCCTCGATCTTCTTCGCCTTGCGATTGCCAAGCGCGAGTCCGTACGCGCGACGGGCCTCGGGACCGAGCACGTAGAAACGCCAAGGCTGGGTCAAGCGGTGATTCGGTGCGGTGACGGCGGCATCGAGCATCGTTTCGATCTCCTCGCGGGAGACCTCGCGCGGCGTGAACTCACGAATGGAACGGCGCCCATGCAGGGCGCCCAGTGCGGTGTCGGTATGCATGCGACGGATGGTAGACGCTCGACGGAGGACGCGCCAGTTGTTCGCGTGGAGGAGCCGGCGTTCAGTGCGCTCCTTGCCATGCGTGGCGCCAATCCGAACGACCTAATGCTCCCACCGGAGCACAAACCGGGTGTATTCAGCAACATCATGGCGAAGATCATGGGCCACGAAGCGCGCGCATCAGAGGCGCAGGTCAACGCCGCCGTCGCCTCCGACGCACCGGCCGCCGGAGCGTAGGCGTCAGCGGCTGCCGGGGCGACGACAGCCAGCGCTGCCCCGGCCCAGCCCGTTGACGTCGAGGCCGTCCTCGAAGGGATGGCGTCATCCAACTCGCAGAAGCTCGACTGGCGCAACTCGATCGTCGACCTCATGAAGGTCGCCGCGCTGCGAATCATCTCGCCGTCCGCACCGAAGCTGCCACGCGCACCGCCGCTCTGTGCGCCGAGGGCGCGCGCCGTGGCATCCGCATATTGGAGCTGGCGCGGATCGAGTGTCAGGAACGCATTCCTGTTCTGGTAGAATCGATCACCGGGGCCGAGCCGCACGTCGATGTTCGCGCCCGCAAATCCGCCGCGCGTGGGATCGAACGTTGCCCCGGTGACACGGGTCTCTGTGCGCGCCGCGCGAGGGATGGAACCGCCGGCGAGCGCCATGCCGTTGAGCGTATTCAGGTTCGACTCCGCGCCGGAGCCGAGGATCGAGGGCCCGGCGCCAGTCATCGTGACGTTCGACATCGTGCCCGCGATCGCATTCAGGTCGCCCGCCGCACCCGGCGCGATCGCGCCGTTGATGCCGTCCTTCCACTTGTCGTTCGATCCCGGCTCAGGGTCGGTCGGCTGCACGGTGTTCGACGCCCGCTCCGGCTTGTCAGCCGTCACCTTCACGGCCGCGAGGAGTGCGACATCGCGCTCGAGCTTGAAGTCGACCACGAATTCGTGCTCGCCTGCCTGACGCTGCACGCGACGACGCGAGGCCTTGAAGCCAGGCACGCTGACATAGACGAGATAGTCTCCCGTTCCCTGCTCGAATCGCACGCGGTAGTTGCCTGTGCTGTCTGATGTCGCCTGCTGCGTGAGTCGATCCGGCCCCCGCGTGACCATGACCGCGGCCACGAGCGCCTTGCTCGAATCATCCGTGATGCGACCTCGAATCACCTCGGCGGGCTGCTGCGCGGCGGAGGAGGCTGATCCAATCGCGGTGGCGACGAGTGCGAACCAGTAGCGAGAGTGCATGGGCGGGGCGGCGGGGCGTGACATGCGCAAGTGCGAGTTGGACACCGTACGCCGGAAAATCGTTGAGGTTTCCCTGGCGGCGTCCGTTTGGCTATAGCGCCAGACCGAATTGCTCTGACCCTCCGTGCACCTCGGCGGTTGCCGCCCCAGTTCCACTGTCTTCGCCACCACCGCGGTGTCCGAACGGAAGACCATGCTGCGCGCACACCGCCACGAATCGCGCGCGAAGTCCCTTCCGGTACTTCTCTCCCAACTGATGGCTATGCGCGTACGCGCGGGAGTACTTGCCCGCCAGCTCAGGGAAGGTGGCGGCGATGAACGGCAGGTATCGGTCGCGCGCAGTGGATTGCAGCCGGAGCGCGCACGCGCTCACGTACGAAGCATCGGCGCCCTTCAGCGCGATCACGAGCTCCTCGATCATTTCTGGCGTGTCGGTGATGCCAGGTAGTACCGGCATTGCATTCACCCCGACAGAGATACCATGCTGCCGCAGCCGCGCGATGCCGCGCAGCCGTGCTTCGGGTGTTGGCGCCCGAGGCTCGAGGCACCGTGCCAATTCGCGGTCAATGGTGATGAGCGAGACATGCACGGAAAGCCGCGAGCGCTCGTGGATTCGCGTGAGGAGATCGATGTCGCGCGTGATCAGTGGGCTCTTGGTGATGATCGAAACGCCAATGTCAGTCTGCTCCGCGAGCACCTCCAGTACGCCGCGCGTGATGCGAAACCGGCGTTCGGCCGGCTGGTACGGATCAGTGGCAGTGCCGATGACCACACACTCGTGCCGCAGCGCCTGAAGCGTCGCGGACCGACCCAGTTCGCGTCGAATCAGCGCAGGAGCTTCACGCTTCACCATGATGCGACGCTCGAACGCGAGCCATGGCGGCAGCTCGTCGGTCGGCAGTGCATCGCCACCATCCAACCGCGCGGCGCTCGCCAGACGCTCGGCCGCATATCGATGCGCGTAGCGAGCGTAGCAATAGGCGCAGCCGAGCGCGCACCCTACGTATGGATTGATCGACCAGAAGCCCGTGCCAGTGGCCCTCGGCCCGTTCATGATGCTGCGCGGCGATGCGGCGTAGTACCGGATGTCGTTCTGCTCGCCGACGAGTGGGATCACACGGCGGCGACGCCCCGCGTCGGGGCTATCGAAGAGTGCGGGGTTGTTGTCTCCGGCATTGCTCTGCATATTAGACGATACCGAACAAACACCGAAATAGAAAGCCGCGCCCGATACTGGCCTTTCTTCCCACGCCGACGGATGCGGCGCGCCATTCGCATTGGTGTTCGGCGTGCGTGCCTATCGACTCCTGTTGATCACAATTGTGCTATCGTCCGCTTGCGGGCGCGCCCCGAACTCATCGGAGGCGCTCAGCCTGTTGCGGACGGCGGAGCCGGCGCTCGATAGTGGTAGCGTCACAAGGCGGGTGTGGGCGGACGGACCGCCTTGGTTTTCGTGCGCCGAGGTGCTCGCGAAGGTGCGAACGAATGTGGATAGTGCCGTGATTCGCGGACCCTTGGGCAACTGGCGTCCGCTGGTACTCGCCAAGTGGGTCACGCTGCGCGATACCACCAAAGGACCCGTCACGGACCCCGGTTGGTGCAGGGCATCGCTGCGGGATTCGGTCGTGCGCATTTCGAATGGCTGGAGGCCCGTCACCGGCCAGACACTCCCAACCGGCGACCCGCGACTCGGCTGGGATGTTCCGGCAGGAACGCGCCGGCTCGTCGTTCGAAAAGGAGCGCGGCGCGTCGGCGAGGACTCCGCGACCGTGGAGTACCTCCTCGCGGTGCGACCCAATGCCAATGGCATTGGCCTTGGAGCGGACCAGGACACGACGCGCCGCCGAGCCTTGCTGGTGAAAGCCGGGGGCGAGTGGCGCGCCGTGCGTCTGGATTGGCAGGGCCCTTCCGTCGCCGGATCAGGCGCCGACAGTCAGCGCTGAACGCATCTACGCCGGAACCAGTTCGACAGAGGAAGCGGAGAGCCACTTCTCCAGTTCGTCGCGCGACTCGATGACGCGCAGTACGGACAGAAGCTCGGCGTGGATCTGCTCACCCTCATAGCCGGTGGGCTGGCCGGTTTTCCTGCTGACGACCCAGGAGTGACGCTGGTCGCGATCGCGTCCGCTCATGAGCGTGCGGGGCGCTGCCCCGATGACGGCGGCGACTGCTCCGTAGGTCGCGCGCTGGTGGTGGGCATTGAGCGCGTCGAGGATCTGGTCGAGCTTTTCGGTTGCCATGGTGTTCTCCGCGGTGTGGGTGTGCTGTTGCACATCAACCTTCGCGGACCGCGGCACCGTTCGCGTCACCGTTTCCGTGCACGCGAGTGCGTTTTATCGCGGCGACGACTGACGGCTGCTCGGTCGCTTCCGACAAGCCGTACCAGGGACCGGGTCTTACGGGCAACGGTCCTGGTACGGCTGGAACGGAGTCGAGAGGCGGACGAAACCTGCACGCTGCTAGATCGCGGCCGACGCTTCTCCGCTGCTCCACGGCTGCCAGCCAGAACGATACTCGCGCGTGAGCCACTGATTCACGTCGGGGAGGTTGGTGACCTTCATGGCCGCTCCATCATACAGGATCTTCTTCGACTGGCCCGCACGGAGCGCAACGATGCCGAGCAGCATCGTCTCGGTGAGCCGGGCAGCGTACTCGAAGGGCGAGCTGGCCTTTCCTTCACCCTTGCAGGCTTGCGCCCAGTTGGCCTCGTGTGACGTGGTCACGCGCGGCACCGACTTCGCCACCGCATCCGCGCGCGCGGACGCGGCATCGGGGAACACCTTGGGATTGTTGCCGTAGGTCTCGTAGGTGAGGAATCCGGACTCCCCGACGAAGACACCGCCACCACCATCGCCGCCCGGCAGCGGAAAGTCCGCGTCGAAGGTCGGCATGAGGCCGCCATCATACCAATGCAGCGTGACCGGCGGCGCCGAGCCGCGCGCCGCGAACTGGTAGCGCGTCGTCATTGCAAGCGGATAGGTGCCGGGGTTCTGCGCTCCGCCGCCCCACGGCGTCGATGACGAGATGACGCTGGTGGGGTACTGGAGACCGAGCGCCCAGTAGGGCTGGTCAATCAGGTGAGCACCCATGTCGCCGATGGCGCTCACACCGAAGTCCACCCATCCACGCCAGCTGAACGGATGGTAGGCCGGGTGATAGGGAACGGCCTTCGCAGGTCCGAGGAAGAGATCCCAGTCGAGGCCCGCGGGAATGTCCTGCGGATTGGCGGCCATCGCCGCCTGCACTGCGCGGTCCACCGTCCGCATGTTCCACGACGGCGGCGCCGCACTCGGCGCAAGCGGCGGGACCGTCATTCCGGGCGGAAGGGGACGCGGAATGCCCTGCGCCCAGTAGCGCAGCGGACGATCGGTCCAGATGTGGACCTCCTTCACCGGCCCGATGACACCGGCGCCAATGAGCTCCACGATGCGGCGCGTGCCGTCCATCGAATGCCCTTGATTCCCCATCTGCGTCACGACCTTCGTGTCGCGCGCGGTCTTCGCCAGGATGCGCGCCTCCTGCACCGAATAGGTGAGCGGCTTCTGGACGTAGACGTGCTTCCCGGCCTTCATGGCGGCGTAGGCGATCACGGCATGCAGGTGATCGGGCGTCGCGATGGAAACCGCCTCGATATCCCGCTGCTTGTCGAGCATCACGCGGAAGTCGCCGTACTTCGCGGCCTTCGTGTACGCGGCCTGCAGTGCCAGCGCGGATGCCGAGGGACCGCTCTGCCCCTGCGCGGGTCGCATGCGGTTGGCCAGTGAGCGCTCGACGTACGCGAAGTCGGCGTCGCAGATGGCCACGATGTTGACACCGGCGGCCACGAGCGCCGCAAAGTTCGACATGCCCATGCCGCCGATGCCGACCATGGCGACGTTGAGCGTGTCGCTGGGCGCGCGATAGCCGACGCCGCCGAGCACGTGGCGCGGTACGATCATGGGGCCGAGCGCGAAGGAGGCGGCCGTCGAAGCCGAACCCTTCATGAAAGTTCGGCGGGAGATGTTCGAGGAGTCGTCGACGGACACGATGCGTGGCCTCTCGGAGTGTGCGGGGGAGGGAAGATTTCCTGTTCTTGTAGCTTACTGCCGGGGCACGCGCCGGGAAGGTGCGCGCGAACAGGGAAACCGCTGCTCGCCCGTCGCGAGAGCCTTGCGGACATGCTCCGCCTTGCTTGGCTGTCTACTGACGCAGACCGCTGACAACCGTCCGCTCTGCCTTGGTTACCGCAGTTCGAAGCGAACCTACAGCTCAGCGCGTTGGTATTGCTCCGGCCACGTCACCTTCACACCGAGCTCGCGCGCTGCACGGAGCGGCCAGTACGGATCGCGCAGAAGCTCCCGCGCAAGAATGACGACGTCGGCCTTGCTGCTCCGGATGATCTCATCCGCCTGATGGGGATCGGTGATGAGCCCGACGGCGCCCGTGAGCACGCCCGCATCCCGCCGAATGGCTTCGGCAAACTCTACCTGATACCCGGGCCCCACGGGAATCGTCGCCCCAGCGACATTGCCGCCGCTCGACGCATCGATGACGTCCACCCCGCGGTCGCGCAGGATACGCGCGAGCTCCGTGGACTGAGCGATGTCCCATCCGCCCTCGGTCCAGTCCGTGGACGACAGGCGAATGAACAGCGGCAGGTCGTCGGGCCACACATGACGCACCGCATCGACCGTCTCGAGCACGAAGCGGATCCGGTTTTCGAACGAGCCGCCGTACGCGTCTGTGCGCATGTTGCTGAGCGGCGAAAGGAATTCGTGCAGCAGGTACCCGTGCGCGCCATGGAGCTCGATGATCTTGAACCCGGCGTCGAGCGCTCGGCTCGTCGCGCGAGCGAAGTCGCCGATGATGCGCTCGATATCGGCCTTCGTCATTGCTGCTGGCACCGCCGTCCGGGATGAAAAGGCCTCGGCGCTCGGGGCGTAGAGGGGTCGCCATCCGCCCTCGGTCTCGTCGAGTGCGCGTCCGCCGCGCCACGGCACGTCCACGCTGGCCTTGCGCCCTGCATGCGCGAGCTGGATGCCGGGTACCGAGCCCTGCGCAGCGATGAAATTCGTGATCCGACGGAGCGGCTCCACGTGCGCATCCTGCCAGATGCCAAGGTCGTGTGGCGAGATGCGCCCTTCGGGCGACACCGAGGTGGCCTCGGCGATGACGGCGGCGGCGCCCCCGACGGCACGGCTGCCGAGATGCACCAGGTGCCAGTCCGTGGCGAAGCCGCCGGAGCTGGAGTACTGGCACATCGGACTGAC
Organism: Gemmatimonadales bacterium; assembly: GCA_038322445.1. Taxonomy (GTDB): domain Bacteria; phylum Gemmatimonadota; class Gemmatimonadetes; order Gemmatimonadales; family Gemmatimonadaceae; genus AG11. Next base: position 472 of record JBBQFW010000104.1, on the reverse strand, counting down.
GAGAATGCGATTGCGCAGGACGACGGAGCGCAACGCAAGCGGCGTGAAGAGAGTGGCGGTCATGCGATCAGGAACCGCACTGGCGCGCGTTTGATTCCCGGCTTCAGCAATTGCCTGTCACGCGCGTCAGCGCGCACCAGGCAATGTGAGCGTGGTGCCCGGTCGCAGCGTCGAAACCGTCCGGCCGTTGGCGCGCTTCAGGTCGTCCATCTTCACCCCGGTCCTGTTCGCGATATCCCAGAGGGTGTCGCCCTGCCGCACGACATAGGTGCGCGGCGGTTTCACGGCCGTTGCCGCGACGCCGACGTCCCCGCCAGAAGCCACGACCGTGGGCGGCTGGACGACCGGCGCCTGACGCGCCACCACGGTGCGGACCATGTTCGGCAACAGAATCCTGGAGCCTGGCTGCGCGAGCACCGCCACATGAAGGTGAATCGGATGATGTTCCTCCGTGGCCTCGACGACGCCACGT
>JBBQFW010000103.1:0-12034 GCA_038322445.1 Gemmatimonadales bacterium | reverse complement strand
GCGACGAACATCCATGCGATTGCTTCACGCGGAACATCGCGGCGCGCGCGCCATGTCAGCGATGTGAGTCCGAGCAGCAGGGTGGCTATCCAGAGCGGAAATCCGAGGCCCTCGATGCCGTCGCGGAGGAGGAGGTCTGCTGCAATGCCCAACAACACGGCGTGGGCCACAACGCGCGGGGCAATCGCCGCGGCGGCGTCGATGCGTGCGTCGGCGGCATGTCCGAGGAGCACGTCGGAGGGCGAGGAAGTAATCATGTCGAGTACTTTATAATACAAAGTACTTCTGCGCAAGGCAGCCTTGGGCGAACCTTTCTGAGGCCGTATGAATACCCCGGCGCAGCGACCGAGGCAGGACGCCAGGCTAGCGAAACGATGGGCGCAGGTCTGCAGGTAAGTGTCTGGCCGCGCTATATTTAGCGCGCAACCTCACCACTTCGGCACGCTGATCGCCATCCGTGTGGTCCGTGCAGGTTCGTCTCGCCACACCGTCATGAAACTCGGCTTCATCACACTCGGCTGCGACAAGAACACCGTCGACAGCGAACGCTATCTCGCCCAGCTCGCCGATCGCGGCGCCGAGTACACCGACGACCTCGCGATGGCCGAGGTGATCGTCATCAACACGTGCGGTTTCATTGACGCGGCGAAGAAGGAGTCGCTCGACGCCATCATCCAGGCAGGCGACTACAAGACAAGCGGCGCGTGCAAGGCCGTCGTCGCCGTGGGATGCATGGTGCAACGCCACAAGGGCGAACTCGAGGAAGCACTCCCAGAGGTCGACCTCTTCCTCGGCTCATCTGAAATGGACCGTCTCCTGCCGGAGCTCGAGGCGCGCGGCCTCATCGACGACGTGCCGGCGATTCACCCAGGCGTGCGCCTCTTTACCGGCGACATGCCGCACATTCGCTACCTCAAGGTCAGCGAAGGCTGCGACCACGGCTGCGCGTTCTGCGCCATTCCCCTCATGCGCGGAAAGCATCGCTCCTTCGCGCTCGATGAAGTGATTCGCGACGCACAACTCCTGGAGGCGCAGGGCGCACGCGAAGTGAACCTCGTGGCGCAGGACCTGGCACACTACGGACGTGATCGCCGCGATGGCTTCACGCTCCCCGAGCTCCTCGAGGCGCTGGTGAAGGAGACGTCGATTCCCTGGCTGCGGATGCTGTACCTCTATTCGTCGGGCATCACGCCCCGGCTGCTCGAGGTGATGGCGAGCCAGCCGCGGATCCTGCCGTACCTCGACATGCCGATGCAGCACGCCTCTGATGCGGTGCTCACCCGCATGCGTCGCCCCGAGCGCCAGCGCACCATTCGCGATCGCGTGCAGCGAGTGCGTGAGGTCGTCCCCGATCTCGCCATTCGCACCACATGCATCGTCGGGTTCCCCGGCGAGACGGACGACGACTTCGCGCAGCTCATGGCATTCGTCGAGGAAACGCAGTTCGAGCGTGTCGGCGCATTCACCTATTCGCCGCAGGAAGGCACGAAGGCCGCCGAGATGGAGGACGACGTGCCGGAATCCGTGAAGCGGCAGCGGCTGGAGATGCTCATGGAACTACAGCGGCAGATCACGGCGGAGCGGTACGAGCGCTTCATCGGCCGCACGGCGCGCACGATGATCGATCGTGTCGTGGATGGCGAAGCCCAGGGTCGCACGGTATGGCAGGCGGACGACGTCGACGGTATCGCATTCGTCCAGGGCGCCGAGCGACTCGCACCGGGAACGATCATTGACGCCGTGATCGAGGGGGTCGAGGATGACGTCGACTTCACGGCGACGCTGCTCCGTGTGGTCAGTGCGCCAGGCGCGCCGCCGAAGCACGCGCGCTCGTTGCCGATGCTCGCCACATCAATCGGGAGTTTCGGACGATGACGCCTGGCCTCGCGGAATCCGCGCGACCCTCCGCACGCTCGGCCGCCCTCATGGCGCGCGCGCGGGAGTTGTTTCCCGGCGGCGTGAATTCGCCAGTGCGGGCGTTCAGCGGCGTTGGCGGCGAGCCGTTCGTCGTTGCGCGCGGAAAAGGGGCGCGCATCTGGGATGCGGATGACAACGAGTACATCGACTACGTGCTGTCCTGGGGTCCGCTCGTCCTCGGGCACGCCGCGCCGGTGGTGCTCGAGGCGCTGAGCGAGGCCATGTCGCGCGGCACGAGCTTCGGCATTCCGACAGGACTCGAGGTCGCGCTTGCCGAGCTGGTGCAGCAGCGCATGCCGCACGTGGAGATGATGCGCTTTGTGTCGAGTGGCACCGAGGCAACCATGAGCGCCCTGCGCCTCGCCCGCGCCGCGACCGGACGCGATCTGCTCCTCAAGTTCGATGGCTGCTATCACGGCCACGGCGACAGCTTCCTGGTGCGCGCCGGCTCCGGTGTCGCCACGCTTGGCCTGCCCAACTCGCCGGGCGTCCCGGATGCACTGGCCGCGATGACGCTCACGGTGCCGTTCAATGATGTCGCAGCAACGGAAGCCATCATGCGTCAGCATGGCGACCGCATCGCCGCGATCTTCGTGGAGCCGATCGTCGGCAATGCGGGCTTCATTCCGCCCGATCCTTCATTTCTCCCCGCCCTGCGCCGGCTCGCCACCGAGCACGGCGCGCTGCTCGTGTTCGACGAGGTGATGACCGGCTTCCGCGTGGCGCCAGGCGGCGCAGCCGAGCGATTCGGGATTACGCCCGACCTCACCACGCTCGGCAAGGTGATCGGCGGAGGCTTGCCGGTGGCCGCATACGGTGGACGTCGCGACCTGATGCAGCTCGTCGCGCCGAGTGGTCCGATGTATCAAGCCGGAACGCTTTCCGGCAATCCGCTCGCGATGGCGGGCGGCATCGCGACACTCACGGCGCTTACGCCGGACGTCCACGCCGGCATTGCACAGCGGACACGCGCCCTGGTGGAAGGTCTTCGGCACATTGCCGCGCGTCGCGGCGTCCCGTTTACGGCGGACTGCGCCGGCTCGATGTTCGGCTTCTTCTTTCGTGCCGAACCGGTGCGATCGTACGCCGACGCGCGGACCGCCGACGTGGAGCTCTTCCGCCGATTCTTTCACGCCGCGCTTGACCGCGGCGTCTACCTCGCGCCGTCCGCGTTCGAGGCGGGGTTCGTCTCGGCGGCCCATGGCGACGAGGAGATCGCGCTCACGCTGCAGCGTCTCGATGATGCCCTTGGCGCTGCGCGCTGATCGCATCTCCGCCGACCGCCTGCGCGGCGTTCGGCGGGGCAGCTTCAAGGCAATTGCGCTGCTGGCCGTGGCCGTCGTGGCGTGTTCGGCGGCGGCCGCCTCGCGTTCGCCTGCCGCGACATCGCGCCCGGGTGCCGCCGTCGATCGACGGGGCGCGTCGGCGCGTACGGTCCGTGTCGCGCTGGCCGAGAATGTGGCGCAGGTGCGGCTGACGTCTGCGGGCGCGTGGCAGATCTATGGCGGGGACGGACGCTCCGCGGTGGCCCTCACGCAGCCGGGCGAGCGGTGGGTGCTGGAACGCGACGGCAGCACGGTGCGAGCAATGCGCGAGGACTCGCGGCCCGTCACCGCCCGGGAGCGCACGATGATCGCGCGTTCGGCGGACCATGATGGACAGATCGCGTTCGGCACGAAGCGCTATCGCGGCGAGCTCGTCATCACCGCGACGGCGCAGGGACTCACGGTCGTCAACCGGCTCAACATGGACGACTATGTGAAGGGCGTGGTGCCGCTGGAGATCGGCACCTCGGCCCTCGCCGACGCGGCCGCGGTCGAGGCGCAGGCCGTCACCGCTCGCAGCTATGCGGTGACACACCTGGAGTCCGCGAGGCTGTTCGACCTTCGCGCCACCGTGGCCGATCAGGTCTACGGTGGCGCCGGTGTCGAGACGCGCGTGGGGAACGTTGCGGTCGACGCAACGTCGGGGCTGGTGCTGCTGTATGGCGGGCAGGTGGTGAATGCGCCGTACTTCTCGACCTGCGGTGGCAGTACCGCGGAACCGCAGGACGTCTGGCGCACCGGCGCCGAGCCGTACCTGAAGCGCGTCAGCGATCAGATTCCCGGGACGACACGCTTCTACTGCGATGGTGCGCCGAAGTTCAGGTGGACGCGGACGTTTGCGCGCGAGGAGCTGCGGCAGAACATCGTGCGCTACGTCGAGCGACTGCAGAACGGCGCGCCGGTGGGCAGCATTCGCGCGGTGCGGGTCGCCGACGTCACGCCGGCGGGCCGCGTCGCCACGCTGGAGGTGGACACCGATCGGCGCACGCTTATGCTGCGGGGCAACGATATCCGGTCGGCGCTGCGGCTACCCGGTGGCGAGATATTGTACAGCACCTATTTTTCCGTCGACGCGGTGGCTGGGCGCGATGGCATCGAAAGCCTGACGCTCAATGGTGGCGGCAACGGACATGGGGTCGGCATGTGCCAGGCAGGAGCCATCGGGCGCGCGCGCGCGGGGCAGGACGTCCGCACGATCCTGCGCACGTACTATCCTGGCACGACGGTCGGGACGATCGAGTGACCGCACTGCCTCCTGGCCGAGTCTGCGTCGTACCATACCGGAGAGTTGATCGATGACGGATCCAGTGCGCATTGCCATGGTGGGCGCGGGCGCCATTGCGCAGCTCACGCACCTGCCGGTGTTGTCGAAGATGCGCGGCGCGAAGCTGGTTGCGATCTGCGACAACGATCGGCCCAAGGCGCGCTCACTCGCGGATCGCTTCGACATCCCCGACGTCTACACCGACATCGGTGACCTGCTCGAGGCGGATGGCGTGCAGGCGATCGTGTTCGCGACGCCGAATCACCTCCACGAGCCGCATGTGCTGAGCGCCATCGCGGCGGGCATCGACGTGCTCGTGGAGCGACCGCTGTCGCTTACGGCCAAGGGCGTCGAGCGCATCGTGAATGCGGCGGCCCGGGCCAATCGCAAGGTGCTCGTGGCGAACAATCATCGCTTCCGCAGCGACGTGCAGGCGCTCGCGGGATTCCTTCGCGGCAGTGAGCTGGGCAAGCTCACGGGTATCCGCGCCGGGGCGTACCACCACAAGCGCTCCGAGCAGGGTTGGCGCAGCCGTCGCGTGGAAGCGGGCGGTGGTGCGTTCTTCGACTACGGACTTCCGCTGCTCGATCTCGCGCTCTGGCTCAGCGACAATCCGACGCCGGAGCGCGTCGTCGCGAGCATGGATCGCGGCGCGGGTAAGAACGCGGTGGAAGAATCGATGCTCGTGCAGCTCAAGTGCACGTCAGGTGTCAGCTTCAGCTTCGACGTCTCCGCCGCGTACGTGGGCGAGGAGGAGCGCTGGTGGTTCGAGACGCTTTCCACGCGGGGCAGTTCGCGTCTCGCCCCGCTGCGTGTCGTCAAGGAGTTGCACGGTCGGCCGACGGATGTCTCCCCGCGCGGTGCCGCGGCTCGCGAGAGCGCATTCATCCAGTCCTACCGGGCCGAGCTGGCGCATTTCGTGTCGGTGATTGCGGGGGAGTCGGAGTACGAGGCGCCCACTGACCAGATCACGCTGCACCGTATCGTCGAGGCGATCTACAAGTCGGCCGACGAAGGTCGCGAGATCAAGCTGTGACCGTGCGCCGACTGGCGCTTGCGTGCGCACTCGGTGTCGTGACGGCAGCGAACGCGATTGCAGCGAACGCCTCTGCGCAGGTTGCGGTTCCCGCTCCGGCCACCATTGCTGTTCCGACCACACCGAGCACTGTCGAAGTCACGCTGATCACGTTCGGCTCGGGTGGGGAAGTCTTCGAGCGATTCGGGCACAATGCGCTCTGGTTTCACGACCCGCGCACCATGCAGGACGTCGCCTATCACTGGGGACTCTTCAGTTTCAGTGAGCCGGGCTTCCTCATGCGCTTCCTCACCGGGGATACCAAGTACTGGATGGGCGGTGTCGACGCGCGGGCGCTCATTGCCGCCGAGCAGGGTCGCGGCCGCCCGATTACGCTGCAGCGCCTGAACCTCACGCCCGACCAGGTCGCCAAGCTGCGCGACTTCGTCGCCTGGAACGAGCAGCCGCAGAACCGCTTCTATCGCTACGATTACTTTGCCGATAACTGCTCGACTCGGCTTCGCGATGCGCTCGACGGCGTGCTTGGCGGCGCCATTCGTCGTGCGACGGAAGGTGTCATCACGCCGCTCTCGTATCGGCGGGAAAGCGTGCGCCTGACCGAGGGTGACGCCCCTGTCCAGGCAGGAATCGACATCGCGCTCGGCCGGCCGGCCGACGTGCCACTCTCGCGATGGGCGTCGTTCTTCATTCCGATGCGACTGCGGGATGCACTCCGTGAGATTCGCGTTGCCGGGCCGAATGGGACGAGCGTTCCGCTGGTGGCGGAGGAGCACATGGTGCCGCTGCCTCCGGAGCCCAAGGCGGTGGCCGAGATTCCCGTGTCGCCACGGCTTGCGCTGCGGTACGGCGCGCTCGGCATCCTTCTCGCCGCGCTCGTGATCGGGTTGCGCGTGATGATGGTGTCACGCCGAAGCGCGGCGTGGGGACTTGCGCTCTTCGGCAGTACCTGGTCGCTGCTCTCGGGTGTCCTTGGCGTGATTCTCATTCTGGCATGGGCCGCCACGAAGCATGTGTTCTGGGCGTGGAACGAGAACCTGATGCTGCTCACGCCCCTCTCCCTCCTGCTGGTCGTCCTCCTGCCCGCATCAATACTGAGTGCACGGTACGAGCGCGGTGCGCGCATGACGGCGGCGGTGGTCGCGCTGCTCGGGCTGGTTGCGCTCCTGTTCGCGATCTATCCCGGAGGCCAGGAAGATCTCGCCATCGTCGCGCTGTTCCTGCCCGTGCATCTCACCCTGGCCTGGGCGCTGGCGCTTCCGCGCGTGCGCTCAACCGCCAAGCGCTGACCCGAACCAGCCGGCGCATGCACGATGTACTCGTTGTCGGACTCGGCGCGGTGGGAAGCGCGACGACCTACGAGCTTGCCGCACGGGGGGCAAGCGTCATTGGTGTTGACGCCCTTGTGCCACCACATGCGCTTGGCTCCACGCACGGCAAGTCACGGATCATTCGGGAGGCGTACTTCGAGCATCCGAGTTACGTGCCGCTCGTGCAGCGGGCGTTCGCGCGATGGGCGGCGCTGGAGGCCGCGAGTGGTGAAGTGCTCTATCGCCAGACAGGTGGGCTGAGCATCGGAACGCCCGACAGCGGGCTTGTCGCCGGTGTGCTGCGGAGCGCGCGGGAGCATGGACTCGACGTCGAGATGCTCGGTCGTATGGAGATGCGTGAACGATATCCTGCGTTCGCGCTGGAGCCTACCATGGTCGGTGTCGTCGAGCGCAATGCCGGCATGCTTGCTCCCGAGACGTGCATCCGCGCCTGCCTTCAGCTCGCAGCGGCATGCGGCGCGGAACTGGCCACCGGCGAAGGCGTGGTGGACATCGTGCGTCGAGGAACGGGCTTCGTAGCCACGACGCCGCTCAGGGAAATCGAGGCGAGGCGGGTGGTGTTGTGTGCCGGCGCGTGGAACCAGCCGCTGTTCACGATGCTCGGGATCCACATTCCGCTTGTCGTCACCAGGCAGACGATGCATTGGCTGGCACCCCATGGCGACGTGCGCCTTCGCGCGCCGGAGCGATTTCCGGTTGCGCTGATCAATCATGGCGAGGAGCGCATCTTCTATGCGATGCCGGATACCGGTGATGGCGTGAAGGCGGCCATTCATCACGAGGGCGCCGCGGTGAACGCCGGTGCGGTGGAGCGCGCCATTCGCTCCACGGACACCGCACCGGTCGTCGAGCTGTCGGAGCGGTTCATTCCGGCCGTGGCCGGTCCGATCGTCGAGTCCGTGGTCTGCCTGTACACGAACACCCCCGATCATGATTTTGCGATCGGCATCCCGGCAGTGGCGCCCGGTGTCGTCGTCGTGAGTGCGTGCTCGGGCCACGGATTCAAGTTCGCGAGCGCCATCGGCGAAGCGGCGGCGCAGCTCGCGCTGGAGCAGCCGGTCCACGCGGATCTTTCGCACTTCAACGTCGATCGTTTTTCGGCGTGACGGATGTTCTGTCTTCCGGCGTGACGAAGGCTCCGCACCTCGCCGATGCTGGCGTCGCCGGTGGTGGACGCGGAGTATGCAGCAGTCATCAGCGGCCTCACGTTCCAGGCAGCCCATCCAACAGGTCCATCTCGCGTCGCGCCATCATCCTGGCGTCGCTCGTGGCGTGTGTCGCGGCGCCAGCGGCAGCGCAGGAGTTGCACGGGACGGTCATGGACAGCGCGAGTCGTCGCCCGATTGGGTCAGCGGTGCTGGTCCTGGTGGATGAGGCCGGCGTTGCACGCGCCCGAACGATCACGAACGATCGCGGTCAATATCGTGTGGCAGTACCGGCCGAGGTGCGGACGATCCGTGCGCTGCGACTGGGGTTCCGCGCTCGAGAGCTGCCCCTGCCTCCGGGCATCGCGGAGCTCGATATCGCGATGCTGGTCATCCCGACCCTGCTCGAGAAGGTGACCGTCCAGGCAGCGCGTGCCTGTCCGCGGCGGGACGACTCGCAATCGGCACTCGCGCTCCTGGAGCAGGCGCGCGCAGGCCTGCTCGCAACCATTGTCGCGGCAGAGTCGAACCCCGCGACCATGAAGCTGCTGCGCTATGAGCGGATGATGGACGGCACCAGCGATCGCGTGAATCGGCAGGTGGTGCACATCGATTCGATCGCGGGCAAGAAGAAGTCATTCGAGGCGGCGAGCAGCGCCGCGGATTTCGTCCGCGACGGATTTTCGCGTGACAGCGCCGGTTCGCGCACCCTCTTTGGTCCGGATGCGGAGGTGTTGCTCGATGACGCCTTCGCGAACGCGTACTGTTTTCGCCTGGTGGACGGCGAGCGCGGACGACCGCACCAGGTCGGCCTCGGCTTCGCGGCGGCAGACCACCAGCGGGGCCGCACCGACCTCGATGGCGCCCTATGGATCGACACCCTCGCGCGCCGACTGGTTGACATCGACTTCCAGTATGAAGGACTCAAGTTGACCGTCAGTGCCCCGAAGCCCGGTGGTCGCGTGCACTTCCACGAGATGCCGAATGGCATGGTCGTCATCGACTCGTGGGCGCTGGTGCTGAGCGTGGTGAGGATTGACACGACGGGCGATTTCCTGCATCGCATCATCCGTCAGCATTTCGACCTGAACGAAATCGGCGGGGACGTGGCGCGCGCCGTGTGGTCCGATGGCCGCGCATGGCGAGGACCGCTTGGCACGGTCCGGCTCAAGGTGGTGACCGGAGAGGGCGAGCCCGAACGTGGCATTCAGGTGCGACTTGGAGAATCCGACTACGTGGCGAGCCCCGACGCCAACGGCGACCTCGAGATTCCCGATGTGCTGCCGGGTCCATACACCGTCAACATGATCGACACCTCGGTCGCTGCGGCTCGTACGGTAGTGGGATCCCCCCTGAAGGTGATCGCGCTACGTGACAGCATATTCCAGGGTGTGGTCGTATCGCCACCGCGAGAGGCCTTCCTGCGGAGGCGCTGCGACGCCAGCCCCACCTTCACCTGGGTCACGGCGGCCGTGACTCGCGATGATGGATCGGGCGTCAGTGGCACACATTGGGAAGTGGGCTCGGACTTCGGCACGACCTTGGAGGCCGTCCATGCGAGAGGAATCATCGGGGCGCAGGGGACCTTCGGTTTCTGCAACGAGCTCTCCGGCAGGGCCGTCAACACGTTGCGCATCTTCAATGGCGACGAGCCGCGCAGTGAGATGATGGTGCAGCTGACGAGCACCTCCGAGCGCGTGAAGCTCACGCTCCCCCGGCGCGCCACACCATCGGCGCCGCCGAGCTGAATGACGAAATCAGTCATCCTCGTCGAGCACGTGCGGAAGACGTACGGCGCGTTCGTGGCCGTGGACGATGTGTCACTCGACGTCCGCGAGGGCGAGATCTTCGGTCTCATCGGGCCGAATGGCGCTGGCAAGACCACGACGATGGAGTGCGTCGAGGGTATACGTCGCCCCGACAGCGGAACGATTCGCGTGCTCGGCCTCGATCCGGTGCGTGACGTCTACGCGCTCCAGGAGCGGATCGGCGTCCAGCTACAGCAGGCACAGCTCCAGAAGCGCATCAAGGTCTGGGAGGCCGTGCACCTGTGGGCCTCACTCTACGGCCGGCAACCCGCGGAAGGCGACAAGTTCCTCGAGCAGCTTGGACTGGCGGAAAAGCGCAATGCGTGGTTCATGACGCTGTCCGGCGGCCAGAAGCAGCGGCTCTTCATTGCCCTCGCGTTGATCAATGACCCTGAGGTCGTCTTCCTCGATGAGCTCACGACCGGGCTCGACCCACAGGCACGACATGCGATCTGGGAACTGGTGCGCGGAATCCGGTCGCGCGGCAAGACGGTGTTCCTCACGACGCACCTGATGGAGGAAGCAGAGCGGCTCTGCGATCGCGTCGCGATCATCGAGCACGGCCGCATCATCGACAGTGGCGCGCCGGCGGAGCTCGTCGACCGCCATTGTCCCGCACGTCGCGTGGTGCTCACGACCGATGCCACTGACGCGGCCGAGCATTTCGCGCGGATTCCCAATGTCGTCGGCCTGGACCGGAAGGACAGCAGCTATGCACTCGACGGGAACGGCGATGACTTCGTGAGCGCGGTCATCGACTGCCTGTCCACCCACCAGATGCATGTGAGTTCCTTCCGCACGGTGCTCCCGACGCTGGAAGACGTCTTCCTCAAGCTGACGGGGCACTCGATTCGTGATTAGGCCAACCGTGCTGCGCGGCCTGTGGAGCCTCACGTGGCTCGAGATCAAGATCTTCGCCCGCGAGCCCCTCGGTGCCGTCGGTACGGTGGCGTTTCCGGTCGTCGTGTTCCTGATCCTTCAGCGGATGGCGCCGCGCGGGATCAACGTTGCATCGGCGCCGGTATCGATGCGCGGCATCTTCGGTGATGGTGGCGTGGCCGTCTTCGTGTCGGTGCTCATCGCGATCAGCGCCGTGCAGTCGCTGGTGACGATCGTGTCGATCTACCGCGAAGGCGGAATCCTCAAGCGCTTGCGTGCCACGCCCCTCCGGCCGGCCACGATCCTGAGCGCCCACGTGCTCGCGAAGCTGCTGCTCACCGCACTCACCATGATCGCGATGGTCCTGGCGGGGAAGCGCTACTTCACGCTCGGCGCGGATGTGCCCGTGGTGTCGTTCGTGCTGGCCCTGATGGTGAGCGTCGTCAGCATCCTCTCGATCGGCTTCGTCATCGCGAGTATCGTTCCGACCGCCCGCTTCGCACAACCGATTGGCGCGTTGCTCTGGTACCCGATGATCGGGCTCTCGGGCCTCTTCGTGCCGGTCGACGCGTTGCCGCCCTCGCTGCAGGCAATCGCGCGCCTGCTGCCGCTCACCTACGTCACGTCGCTGCTGCAAGGCATCTGGCGTGGCGATGGCTGGCTCGCGCACGCAGGCGACCTCGGCGCGCTGGCGATCGTGTTCCTGGTGTGTATCGCGACGTCGTCTCGGGTGTTTCGCTGGGAGTGAGGGTGCCCGGGACTACCGCAAGCCGCGAAGTCGGACCCGAGGCCGTCAGCGTACGCGCACGTACGACGCGGCAGTCTCGACCGCCGCGTCGGCCGGATAGCTGAGGTAGTGCAGGATCAGCGACTCTTCGGTGACCTCGAAGTGCGCTCCAGAGTCGTCGGGCTGCCCGGGCCGCGGCAGAATGTAGTCCACTTGCGAAACGGACTCCTTTCCTCCGTTGAAGTCTCGGTCCCACGTGCGAATGAAGTTGGCACGCATGAAGAGGCTGTCGTTTCGCACCACGAAGCCGCCCTCGGCTCGTGAGTAGGCAACAAGCTCACCCGGCCCATTCGCGCCGCCCACCGCGTAGGTCCGAAAGTCAGTCAGGTACGAATGGTCCGCGCGAATCGTGAGGAACTGTTGGGACGTTCTTCCGTCGTACCGGTTTACATACGGAGTATCCGCCCACTGGCCAACGAGTATCCCCAGGTCCGGCGCCGTCGCGTCGCGACAACTGCCGAGCATGACGGCGAGAACGACGAACGAACGCGAGAGACGCATGAAGTGGAGTGTGTGGTGGTGTCATCCCGCTCAACCCGGGAGCG